>NZ_JAABNI010000012.1:0-125498 GCF_009915995.1 Proteus sp. G2618
ATGCTGGAGGTATCAGAAGTGCGAATGCTGACATAAGTAACGATAATGCGGGTGAAAAACCCGCACGCCGGAAGACCAAGGGTTCCTGTCCAACGTTAATCGGGGCAGGGTGAGTCGACCCCTAAGGCGAGGCTGAAAAGCGTAGTCGATGGGAAACGGGTTAATATTCCCGTACTGGTGGTAACTGCGATGGGGGAACGGAGAAGGCTAGGTTGTCCGGGCGACGGTCGTCCCGGTTCAAGCATGTAGGCAGAGTGATTAGGCAAATCCGGTCACTTAATGCTGAGGTGTGATGACGAACCACTAAGGTGGTGAAGCAATTGATGCCCTGCTTCCAGGAAAAGCCTCTAAGCTTCAGGTTACCAACAATCGTACCCCAAACCGACACAGGTGGTCAGGTAGAGAATACTCAGGCGCTTGAGAGAACTCGGGTGAAGGAACTAGGCAAAATGGTGCCGTAACTTCGGGAGAAGGCACGCTGGCGGTAAGTGAAGTCCCTCGCGGACGGAGCCGAAGCCAGTCGAAGATACCAGCTGGCTGCAACTGTTTATTAAAAACACAGCACTGTGCAAACACGAAAGTGGACGTATACGGTGTGACGCCTGCCCGGTGCTGGAAGGTTAATTGATGGGGTTATCCTTAGGGAGAAGCTCTTGATCGAAGCCCCAGTAAACGGCGGCCGTAACTATAACGGTCCTAAGGTAGCGAAATTCCTTGTCGGGTAAGTTCCGACCTGCACGAATGGCGTAATGATGGCCAGGCTGTCTCCACCCGAGACTCAGTGAAATTGAACTCGCTGTGAAGATGCAGTGTACCCGCGGCAAGACGGAAAGACCCCGTGAACCTTTACTATAGCTTGACACTGAACATTGAGCCTTGATGTGTAGGATAGGTGGGAGACTATGAAGTGTGGACGCCAGTCTGCATGGAGTCAACCTTGAAATACCACCCTTTAACGTTTGATGTTCTAACCTAGGTCCATAATCTGGATCGGGGACCGTGTCTGGTGGGTAGTTTGACTGGGGCGGTCTCCTCCTAAAGAGTAACGGAGGAGCACGAAGGTTGGCTAAGCATGGTCGGACATCATGCGGTTAGTGCAAAGGCATAAGCCAGCTTGACTGTGAGAGTGACGGCTCGAGCAGGTACGAAAGTAGGTCTTAGTGATCCGGTGGTTCTGAATGGAAGGGCCATCGCTCAACGGATAAAAGGTACTCCGGGGATAACAGGCTGATACCGCCCAAGAGTTCATATCGACGGCGGTGTTTGGCACCTCGATGTCGGCTCATCACATCCTGGGGCTGAAGTAGGTCCCAAGGGTATGGCTGTTCGCCATTTAAAGTGGTACGCGAGCTGGGTTTAGAACGTCGTGAGACAGTTCGGTCCCTATCTGCCGTGGGCGTTGGAAGATTGAGAGGGGTTGCTCCTAGTACGAGAGGACCGGAGTGAACGCACCACTGGTGTTCGGGTTGTCATGCCAATGGCATTGCCCGGTAGCTAAGTGCGGAAGAGATAACCGCTGAAAGCATCTAAGCGGGAAACTTGCCTCGAGATGAGTCTTCCCTGTCACCTTGAGTGACCTAAAGGAACGTTTAAGACTAAGACGTTGATAGGCTGGGTGTGTAAGCGTAGCGATACGTTGAGCTAACCAGTACTAATGAACCGTGAGGCTTAACCTGACAACACCGAAGGTGTTTTGTCTGAGAGACAAAGAGTAGATGAAGTAAGCTTGTTTAAGATTGAAAATTGCTGGTTATGAAGAGAAATCGAAGTAACGGGTAATTAAACAGAATTTGCTTGGCGGCCATAGCGCAGCGGACCCACCTGAATCCATGCCGAACTCAGAAGTGAAACGTTGTAGCGCCGATGGTAGTGTGGGGCCTCCCCATGTGAGAGTAGGGAACTGCCAGGCATTAAATAAGACGAGAAAGCCAACCCAATGGGTTGGCTTTTTTGCGTTTGGGGTTTTATATAACTTAAAAGTCTAAAAACACGAGTTGCTTGTTTTATATTGAGGTTGTTAATAAGATAATTGCTAAATAATACCTTGGCTCCAACGAGAAAATTGCTCAATCCCCATCCTGTTCAATATATAACGAAACCAAACACTGTAATTTTGTGCATTCTCTTCAATATCTTGATAAAGAGAATCAAGAGAGATCCAGCGATAATTCAGTACTTCATCTGGATTGCTATGTGGTAATTCGTTACTAAATCCAAGAAATAGGTGATCAAATTCATGCTCTATCAGATCATCTGTCACTTTTTCGTTATACAGAATAGTTCCAATAGATTGCATATCACACTTCATACCTAATTCTTCATCTAGACGACGATGAATAGCATCTGAAAGTAATTCGTTTGGAAGCGGGTGACTACAACATGTATTTGCCCATAAACCACCAGAGTGATATTTAGATATCGCACGTTGCTGAATAAGTAACTGCTGTTTTGAATTAAAAATAAATATTGAAAAGGCTCGATGTAAGGCGCCTACAATATGAGCTTCAAGCTTTGGCATTGTTCCCAGCTCATTATCATTTTTATCTACGAGAATGACAGCGTCTTCCACAAGAAATCACCTTAATAAAATAATATATTGTTATAGCGTGAATATAACATGACTGTATATCAAATAACGATTTATTGTGTTGTTCTTTTTATGGCATCACAGGAATGATGCCTAGAATAAAAGGAAAGGAAGAGCTAAGGAGTATAATATTGAATACCAATCTTAATAAGTTCTCTGCCTTGTGATTTTCGATGCTTATTTGTATCTCTTAATGAATAAATACAGCCACAATATTCTTGTTGGTAGAATTGTTCACGTTTACTTATTTCGATCATTCTGGCTGAGCCTCCTTTTTTACGCCAATTATAATCCCAATAAACCATATTAGGATAAGGTGCTACTGCTCTTTCACCACAGCCATTTATCTGTTTCATATCTTTCCAACGTGAGATCCCAAGTGAACTGGAAATAACGGAAAAGCCATTTTCAGAGGCATAAAGGGCTGTTCTTTCAAAGCGCATATCAAAACACATTGTGCATCGAATACCACGCTCAGGCTCTTTTTCCATTCCTTTAGCTCTTTCAAACCAATTATTTGTATCATAATCAGCATCAACAAAAGGAATATTATGTTTTTTAGCAAAACGAATATTCTCTTCCTTACGAATTAAATACTCTTTTTGGGGATGAATATTGGGATTATAGAAAAAGATAGTGTAATCAATACCTGAAGCTTGTAATGCTTCCATGACTTCACCAGAACAAGGAGCACAGCAAGAGTGTAGTAAAAGCTTATTTGCATTTGCAGGTAATGTGAGCTTTTCTCGTATAAGAGTCATAGATGATCCTAAATAACATTATTTTAGTTGTAAAATGATGCCTTTATTATAGTGATAAATACGTAGGCAATCTGCTTTTTTAAAATTATTTAAAAATAACCACTTGTTTTATATAAATTAAAAATGATGAACGAAAATGATTTAGGTAATGACTATCAGAGAGTTTACTAGATTCATATTATGATGAGAGGTAAGATGAAATACTAATTCTGCTACTGTTTGTAGCAAAATCTAAAATAAAGGAATTTAGTTATGTCATCTATATTACCTCGCTCTGTAACCTCGCCAAAAAAATTCTTTATTGGTAGCCAATTACTGTCTTCTGTCGGTAAATATGTAAAAGATTTTGGTGATAATGCATTTATTATTAGTGATGAGTTTTTTTTAGAAAAAGTAACTAAAGAAGCAGTTCCTTCTCTAAAAGAAAATGGCATTGTTTCACTGGTTGAAAAATTTAATTATGAATGTACTGAGGCAGAAGTTAATCGCTTAGGTAAAATTGCCGTTGAAAATAAAGCGAACGTTATTATTGGTATTGGGGGTGGTAAGACATTAGATGTGTCTAAAGCAGTTGCTTATTATCAGCACATCCCTGTTATTTTATTCCCAACAATCGCTTCAACGGATGCACCTTGTACTGCATTGTCTGTGCTATATAAAGAAAATGGTGAGTTTGATAAATATTTATTCTTACCACAAAACCCTGATGTTGTTATCGCAGACACCGCTATTATCGCATCAGCTCCACAACGCTTTTTCTCAGCGGGTGTTGGTGATGCGCTAGCAACTTACTTCGAAGCTCGTGCTTGTTATCAAGCTGACGGCTTAAATTTAGTTAATCAACGTCCATCACGTACAGGCCTTGGTTTAGCGCAACTTTGCTTTGAAATGCTAAGTGAAAATATTGATAAAGCAATGGATGCGATTCGCCATAAAATTACCACTCCTGCATTAGAGCAAACTATTGAAGCAACAATCTACCTTAGTGGTGTTGGTGCTGAAGCAGGTGGCTTAGCAGCTGCTCACGCAGTAAATAATGGTATGTCTGCAGTTGAGTCTTTACACCGTGTTCAACATGGTGAAAAAGTAGTATTTGGTTTATTAACTCAACTAGTGTTAGAAAATGCACCACAAGAAGAAATTGATGAAGTGATCCGTATTATCAAAGCGGCGGAATTACCACTGACACTTGAAGATATGGGTATGAAAGAATTCATCGAAAGTGAATGGCGTACTGTTGCTAAAATTGCCTGTGCTGAAGGCGACACAATGGGTAATATGCCAATGAGAGTGACAGAAGAAGATGTTTATAATGCAATGATTGCAGCTAACGCATTGGCTCATCGCTATAAATAATTCTTAGCTTGGCAAATGATTATCTTAAAACCCCAAATTAAGTTTGGGGTTTTTTTTAGTCTAATGTTGGGTTCATTTGGGCAAGATCGAACGGTGTTATCTGATAAACATAGTAGTTCAACCAATTTGCAAACAATAAATGTCCATGACTACGCCAAGAAGCGATAGGTTTTTTGTTCGGATCATTATTAGGAAAATAGTTTTCTGGTAATTGAGGATCTAACCCTGCTTTAACATCACGGTGATATTCATCTGCGAGTGTATTAGGATCGTATTCAGGATGCCCTGTTGCAAAAACAACTCGTTTATCTTTTGATGCAAATAAATAAGCGCCTGCTTCTTCCGAAGTTGCAAGGATCTCCAAATCAGTATTATTTTGAATAAAGTCGATAGGAAAACCTGCATAACGAGAATGGGGAGCAAAGAAAGTCTCATCAAATCCGCGCGTTAACAGTGCATATGGTGAGCAAGTATTATGGGTATATACGCCTGAAATTTTTTGTTCTAGCGTATATTTAGGAAGGTCATATAAGATATTCAACCCAGCTTGAGCCGCCCAACAAATAAAGAGTGTAGAAGTAACATGCTCTTTAGCCCATGTAATCACCTCTTTTATTTCATCCCAATAAGCTACATCTTCAAATTCAACTAACCCTAATGGCGCGCCCGTGACAATAAGGCCATCAAAATTTTGCTCTTTAATTTGGTCAAAATCGCAATAGAAAGTATCGAGATGCTCTACAGGTGTATTTTTAGGAATACGAGAGTCAATACGCAATAATTGAATATCAATTTGAAGAGGGCTATTAGAAAGCAATCGCAGAAATTGATTTTCTGTTTCTATTTTCTTTGGCATTAAATTAAGGATAAGCACTTTTAAAGGGCGAATATCTTGAATACTCGCTCTACTGGATGTCATAACAAAGACATTCTCTTTTTGTAAACAACTGACTGCGGGTAGCTCATCGGGTACTCTAATTGGCATTTCAATAACCTCTAAAAACTTCTAGACATCTAGAGGCCTAAATTTAGCTAATAACCTTTTGAATGTCGAGGTCTTCATGTTGTGTATGAAGAATATTCATATAAGAAAAAGCTATATAGCTAAAATCATCAAGCATTAACCATTCCTTTTCTCTGTTTATTATCGATCTCTTCCAGATCCCTCGAGTTATTTTTGAAATTCTGATTTTTGTACAATAAAAAAACACCGATGTAATCACATTGTTAAAAATTATTTAAATAAAAATGGAATTCATTTTTGATTTTTGTAAAAACTGCATTAGTCTTAATCAGGTGTGCAAAAGCTTTTAGGGGAATGCAGAATGTCACAATCATTAACTACAGAAGAATTAAATTTTACGCAATCTTTTGGCGATCAGGAAAAAGAGATATTAAATCATGATGTTAAATTATTTCTGACTGATTTGGTAAGTCACTTTTCAGATAGACTCCATGCTTTATTAGCTGAAAGGGATAGCTGGAAACATAGAGTTGATAATGGCGAGCTTCCTGATTTTATTTCGGAATCTGATTCCATTATAAAATCAGAATGGAAAGTTAATCCTATACCAAAAGATCTTCAAGACCGTCGTGTTGAAATAACGGGACCTGTTGATCGCAAAATGGTCATTAATGCATTAAATGCTAATGTAAAAGTCTTTATGGCTGATTTTGAAGATTCCTTAGCGCCTACATGGGACAAAGTGATTGATGGTCAAATCAATTTGCGTGACGCCGTCAAAGGCACCATTTCCTATACCAATGAACAAGGCAAATGTTATCAGCTTAAAGCGTCACCTGCGGTATTGATTGCCAGAGTAAGAGGTCTTCACCTTCCTGAGAAGCATGTGTTATGGCAAGGCAAGCCTATTGCAGGGGGATTATTTGATTTTGCTCTGTATTTTTACCATAACCACAAAGCCTTATTAGAAAAAGGGAGTGGCCCTTATTTTTACATTCCTAAATTGCAAACATGGCAAGAGGCTAAATGGTGGAGTGATGTTTTTCATTTCACAGAGAAACGCTTTGGTTTAGCAACAGGAACCATTAAAGCCACGGTATTAATTGAAACCTTACCTGCTGTTTTCCAAATGGAAGAAATTCTATTCCATATGAAAGAGCATATCGTTGGGCTTAACTGTGGTCGTTGGGATTATATTTTTAGTTATATCAAGACATTAAAAAATTATCCTGATCGTGTATTGCCCGATAGACAAGGGATCACGATGACTCAACCTTTCTTAAGTGCTTATTCGCGTTTACTGATCCAGACTTGCCATAAACGTGGTGCTTTTGCGATGGGTGGAATGTCTGCGTTTATTCCAAGTCGAGACCCAGAGCAAAACGGCATTATTTTGAAAAAAGTATTTGATGATAAAGAGTTTGAAGCAACAAATGGCCATGATGGTACTTGGATTGCTCATCCAGGCCTTGCTGAAACAGTATTGTCTGCTTTTGATGCCGTATTAGGGGCTCGCTCAAATCAACTCGATGTGCAACGTAATGAAAAGATAACAGCAGAAATGTTATTGGCACCTTGTACAGGTGAGCGTACAGAAAAGGGTATGAGAGCTAATATCCGCGTTGCTGTGCAATATATCGAAGCTTGGATTTCGGGTAATGGTTGCGTACCTATCTATGGATTAATGGAAGATGCGGCAACAGCAGAAATATCGCGTACCTCTATTTGGCAATGGATCCGCCACCAAAAAACACTGTCTGATGGGCAAGTCGTGACTAAAGATCTCTTTCGTAAAATGCTGAAAGAAGAGCTTGAAGTCATACACCAAGAAGTCGGTGACACTCGTTTTGAAGAAGGGCGTTTTAAAGAAGCGGCTTCTTTGATGGATAAGATTACAACCCAAGATGAATTAGTCGATTTTCTGACTTTACCGGGTTACCAACTTTTAAATTAAAAAAGATACGTCAAACGTATTTATAAACTGCAAACATCATCACTACCGTATTTATAGGAGCTGTTTTTATGACTATTAGTAGATCAGAGCAAATCGCCCAATTAGAGAAAGAGTGGGAACAACCTCGCTGGAAAGGCATTACCCGTCCTTATAGCGCTGAAGATGTCATTAAATTAAGAGGTTCGGTTAACCCAGAACATACCTTAGCAAGACGCGGCGCTCAAAGGCTTTGGTCATCATTAAATGGAAAATCAAAAAAGGGTTATGTTAATGCACTAGGTGCTTTAACGGGTGGACAAGCATTGCAACAAGCAAAAGCAGGGTTAGAAGCTGTTTATCTTTCAGGGTGGCAAGTAGCAGCTGATGCTAACACAGCTGGAAGTATGTATCCTGACCAGTCTTTATATCCGGTTGATTCTGTTCCTAATGTTGTTCAGCGTATCAATAATACGTTTAGACGAGCTGATCAAATTCAGTGGTCAAATGGTATTGGTCCTCAACATAAAGATTATATTGATTTTTTCCTTCCCATTGTGGCTGATGCTGAAGCCGGTTTTGGTGGCGTATTAAATGCCTTTGAATTAATGAAAGCGATGATTGAAGCTGGAGCGGCGGGCGTTCACTTTGAAGATCAGCTAGCTGCGGTAAAAAAATGCGGACATATGGGAGGAAAAGTATTAGTTCCAACTCAAGAAGCGGTACAAAAGCTGGTCGCTGCGCGTTTAGCTGCGGATGTGTCTGATGTGCCTACATTACTTGTTGCGAGAACAGATGCCGATGCTGCCGATCTTTTAACTTCAGATTGCGATCCTTATGATAGCTCGTTCTTAACTGGAGAACGTACGCCTGAAGGTTTCTTCTGTACTCACGCGGGAATTGATCAGGCTATTAGTCGTGGTCTTGCTTATGCGCCTTATGCCGATCTGGTGTGGTGTGAAACATCACTTCCTGATCTGAAAATGGCTGCTAAATTTGCAGAAGCTATTCATGATAAATATCCCGGAAAAATGCTGGCTTATAACTGTTCGCCTTCCTTTAACTGGAAAAAGAATCTCGATGATCGCACGATTGCACATTTCCAAGATGAGCTTTCTGCGATGGGCTATAAATTCCAATTTATTACTTTAGCTGGAATTCACAGCATGTGGTTCAACATGTTCGATCTAGCACATGATTATGCCAAGGGCGAAGGTATGAAACATTATGTTGAGAAGGTACAAGAAAAAGAGTTTGCGGCACTTAATCAAGGCTATACCTTCTCATCGCATCAACAAGAGGTGGGAACCGGATATTTCGATAAAGTAACGACGATTATTCAAGGTGGTATGTCTTCTGTAACAGCATTAACAGGCTCGACAGAAGAGCAACAATTCTAAAATCCCAAAATATCATTATCTGTTTTTTGTGGTGATAATTCAGGAGCAGGATGCTCCTCTTTTTCGTGAGGTTGTTAATGACGCCAGAAGATTTGATTGCTCAAACAATTTTACAAGGCTTTGATGCACAATATGGCCGCTTTCTTGAGATAACGTCAGGGGCACAATATCGTTTTGAGCAAGCAGATTGGCATGGTGTCCAAATTGCGATGAAAGAGCGCATCCGTTTATACGACAATCATGTTGGATTAGTGGTTGAGCAACTAAAATGTATTCGACATGATATTGACAAAGAAAGTCTTTTTCTACAAAAGGTGAAAGAGAATTATACGCAATTATTGCCCAATTACCCTCGATTCGAGATTGCCGAAAGTTTTTTTAATTCTGTTTATTGTCGTCTGTTCTACCATCGTGAATTGAGTAAAAAGAATCTTTTTGTTTTCTCATCACAACCGGCTTATCGCTTTACACAAGCGCCTCGACCATTATCAAAGCAGTTTGTTATTCAGAGTGATTTACCGACATTAGTGCAAGATATTTTATCGCGCTTACCTTTGCGGTTACCGTGGCAAAATAAACAACGCGATATTCACTCTATTTGTAATGTACTTACTGCTCAGTTCTCTTTTGAACAATTGCACAATGCGGTATTTCATATTGCAAACGAACTCTTTTATCGTAATAAAGCGGCTTGGTTGATAGGAAAAATAGTGATTAATGATCAATATATTCCATTCTTATTACCCATTCATAATATTGAGCAACAGTTATTGATTGATACTTGCCTTATCTCTGCGGATGAAGCGAGTATTGTCTTTGGTTTTGCTCGTTCTTATTTTATGGTTTATGCCCCATTTCCTGCGGCATTAGTTGCTTGGCTAAGAGATATATTACCGGGTAAATCTATCGCTGAGCTTTATATGTCTATTGGATGCCAAAAGCATGGTAAAAC
This sequence comes from Proteus sp. G2618, assembly GCF_009915995.1. Classification (NCBI taxonomy): domain Bacteria; kingdom Pseudomonadati; phylum Pseudomonadota; class Gammaproteobacteria; order Enterobacterales; family Morganellaceae; genus Proteus; species Proteus sp. G2618. The sequence goes on from NZ_JAABNI010000012.1 coordinate 9,951, forward strand.
AGAATATTACCGCGAATATCTTGCCTTTATGAATTTTTCATCAGAGCAATTTATTGAAGCTCCTGGGGTAAAAGGTATGGTTATGTTGGTCTTTACATTACCAACGTATGATCGCGTTTTTAAAGTGATTAAAGATAAATTTGCACCACAAAAAACGATCACTGCAGAGCGAGTAAAAGAGTGCTATCAATTGGTTAAAGAGCATGATCGTGTTGGACGAATGGCGGATACTCAAGAATTTGAAAATTTTGTGATCGATAAGAAAAGAATTAGCCCTGAATTAATGGCGATCCTTGAACAAGAGATCTCCAATAAGTTGGAAGATCTGGGTGATAAAATACTGATCCGCCATCTTTATATGGAACGTAGAATGATACCGCTCAATATCTATATGGAGCAGTGCAATGAAAATCAACTTAAAGCGGTTGTTGAAGATTATGGGCAAGCGTTGAAAGAGCTTATTGCAGCGAATATTTTTCCCGGCGACATGCTGTTTAAAAATTTTGGTGTGACTCGCCACCATCGTGTGATTTTCTATGATTACGATGAAATTAGTTATATGACAGATATGAATTTTCGTGCTATCCCGCCAGCCCGTTATCCTGAAGATGAATTAGCGAGCGAGCCTTGGTATAGCGTTGCGCTCAATGATGTATTTCCTGAAGAATTTCGCTATTTTTTATGTAGTGATAAGCAAGTTTGCCACTATTTTGAAGCTCAACATCGTGAGCTTTTATCCCCAGAATATTGGCAACAACAACAGCAAAAAATTAAAGAAGGGTATATCGAAGATGTTTATGCCTATTCTCAATCTAAGCGATTTACTTAATAAATAGTCCTGAGAAAAGATAAAAATAAAGGTAGATACAAGGGGATACCTACCTTTATTGGATAAAACCTATTTTTATACAGAGATAATTAACGCTGAGTGCCAGCAACGGCTTCTTTAGCTAATTCAGTAATACGTTGGAAATCACCTGCTTTCACTGCATCATTAGGCACTAACCAAGAGCCACCAATGCAAAGCACACTCTCAAGTGCAAGGTAATTACGGTAGTTTTCTGGCGAAATACCGCCTGTTGGGCAGAAGCGGACTTTTGAGAATGGTCCTGCAATTGCTTTTAATGCCTTCACACCACCATTAGCTTCAGCTGGGAAAAATTTAAATTCATTTAACCCGTAGCTCATTCCCAGCATTAATTCAGACACTGTCGAAATACCCGGAATTAAAGGAATAGTTCCCGCAACGGCTGATTTGAGTAACGCTTCTGTTAATCCTGGGCTGATAGCAAATTGAGCACCTGCTTCAGTGACTTGCGCTAATTGTTGAGGATTAATTACTGTGCCTGCGCCCACAATAGCTTCAGGAACTTCTTTGGCAATACGGCGGATTGCCTCAATTGCGCATTCTGTACGTAATGTCACTTCTAAAACTTTTACACCACCGGCGACTAAAGCTTTTGCAACAGGGACGGCATCATCAATATGGTTGATAACAATAACAGGAACAACAGGCCCTGATTTTAGTACAGACTCTGCACTTGTATTCCAATGATCCATGATTGTATTTCCTAATCAGAAAGTGGTGAGCAAATGAATTTAATCTGCTCCTCGTTAAGCCTCAAAAACTTGCCTACATTAAAAATCAATGCAACAAGCACCTTGTTCAGCACCTGATAAATGACGGCGTAAATTAACGAATAACTCACGACCACAGCCTGTATTATTGGCACTTAAATCAGGAATTTCATCTTGGCGAGCATTTAATGTTTGCTCATCAATAAGCAACGTTAACTCACCTGTTTTACCATTAACGCGAATGATATCACCATCACGTACTTTGGATAGTAAACCACCATTTACAGCTTCTGGAGTAACATGAATTGCAGCAGGTACTTTACCTGAAGCCCCTGAAAGTCGACCATCTGTAACTAATGCTACTTTATAGCCTTTATCCATTAATACACCTAAAGGCGGCATAAGTTTATGTAATTCAGGCATACCATTCGCTTGTGGTCCTTGATAACGTACAACGACCACACAATCTTTATTTAGCTCACCAGCTTCAAACTTAGCAGCAATATCATGTTGGCTATTAAACACAACAGCAGGCGCTTCGATGATTTTATTTTCATCAGGTACTGCAGAGGTTTTCATTACGGCTCTACCTAAATTACCTTGCATCACTTGTGTGCCACCATGTGATGAGAATGGGGTATTAATATCCGCAATCACATCTTTATCTAAAGAGCTTATAGCGCCTTCACGCCAATCAAGTTTACCGTTATTTAACCAAGGCTCTAGGGTATAACGCTCAATGCCAAATCCTGCAACAGTGTTCACATCTCGATGGATTAAACCTTTTTTCAGTAGCTCACGAATGATCAGTGCAATACCGCCGGCTGCTTGAAATTGGTTAATATCGGCAGGACCATTAGGATAAATGCGTGCAATAAGAGGAACAACTCGTGATAGTTCAGAAAAATCATCCCAATTAATAATTATACCCGCCGCGCGTGCCATTGCGACTAAGTGCATGGTTAGATTAGTTGAACCACCTGTTGTTAGTAGCGCAACAATGCCGTTTACAATGACTTTCTCATCAACTAATTGGCCGATAGGAAGATAATTACCTGAATTTTCGGTTAGTCGTACAATCTGATTTGCCGCCGCATCAGTTAATGCATCACGTAGTGGTGTATCTGGATGGACAAAGGAAGCGCCGGGTAAATGTAATCCCATCATTTCCATGACCATTTGATTAGAGTTTGCGGTGCCATAAAAAGTACAGGTTCCAATGCTATGATAAGACGCTGCTTCGGCTTCTAATAAAGCATTACGATCAACCTTACCTTCAGCATAAAGTTGACGAATACGAACTTTCTCTTTGTTTGGCAAACCGCTAGTCATAGGGCCTGCTGGAACAAAAATAGCAGGAAGATGACCAAAAGAGAGAGCAGCCATAGTCAGCCCAGGAACAATTTTATCGCAGATCCCTAAATAGAGTGCGCCATCAAACATATTATGAGACAAACCAACCGCAGCAGACATTGCGATAATATCACGACTAAGGAGCGATAACTCCATGCCATCTTGACCCTGAGTAACACCATCGCACATTGCAGGAACACCGCCGGCTACTTGCCCTACTGCACCAACAGCATGTAATGCTGTTTTAATTTTTTGAGGATAATCTTCATACGGCTTATGAGCCGATAACATATCATTGTAAGCAGTGATAATGGCAATATCATTATGAACCATATTTTTCAGACGATTTTTATCTTCTGCCTGACAAGCTGCGAAACCATGAGCCAAATTACCGCAAGCCAATTGAGCACGATGCACGGTTTGGCTTTTTTCTGTTTCAATTTTGTTCAGATAAGCACGACGAGTCGCTTGTGAACGAGCAATAATACGCTCAGTCACTTGTTTTACTGTCTCGTTAAGGGGGACAAAGTCGTTCTGAATTGGGTCATGATTTTTAGGGTTCATAATGATGCTTCCTTTATTCACACAAGGGTGATGAGCGTTACTATTAGCTTTAGAAAAAGAATATTTAAATTCGCTATAGTATTTGTTACCGGTAACATTGTTACGGGTAACAAGAAGAGTTGCAATACTCTTAATAGGTCTTAAACAACATCTGTGATCGACATCAATTTTTTAAAGTGATAAGTAACAGTTTTTTAATATTTGATGGGAATAAAGAGGGAAAAGTCGACTTTTTACCAAGCTGAATCGTTTTATTTTGGAAAATACCTTCCTTGTTGTTGATGACAAGGAAGGTAAAAATTGGATTAACTTTTTACGCCACCGTATTCACGGCTAATTTGTTTTGCCGCTTTGATAACCATCGCACCTAATTCAGTAATGCGTGAATCTGTCATTCTAGAAACTGGACCTGAAAGTGAAATAGCCGCAAAAGGCTGGTGGTGTTCATCATAAATACAAGCACCAATACAGCGAAGACCTAAAGCATGTTCTTCATCATCGAAAGAAAAACCTTGTTTACGAGCTTGCTCTAAGTTTTCTTTTAGAGATGAAGGGAGTGTTCGGGTGTGAGGTGTATAAGCCATTAAGCCTTTTTTCTGGAGCAAAGGCAGTAATTTATTTTCTGGCAAAGTAGAAAGGAATGCTTTACCTGCACCAGATGCATGCATTGGTAATTTACCGCCAATAGGGGCTGACATTCTCATTAGAGCATTACATTGCACTTGATCGACAATCACCGCATCAAATTCAATTTGGTCAAGAATAGCCAGATTAACGGTTTCGCCAGAATCTTCCATTAATTGACGCAAAATAGGATGCACCATTACCAAAAGATTACGGGTTTGTAGAAAACTACTACCAACAATAAAGGCGTGTGTTCCCACAACCCATAAGCCTAAATCCCCGACTTGGCGGACAAAACCATGCTGTTGAAGTGTAGTGAGTAGGCGGTGTGTTGTGGAATTAGGTAATCCAGCTTGAAAGGCGAGATCTGTTAGGGCGATACCACCCGGAGATTCGGAAATATATTCCAATAATGTCAGTCCACGACTTAACGACTGAACAGGGCCTCCTTGTGCGGTGCTTTGAGTGGCAGTTGTTTTCGTCTTACGCACTTTTTTATTTGTAGGGGAAACTGTCATGCATACACTCCAGAAATGCTATCCATATTAATATCTATTATGAACTATCTGGTGTAATAAAACTCCTCCGATCACTGCATTTTTCAAAACAAAATGTGTGATAAGAAATATTTATTAAAAGCGTTTATCACTGAGTGAAAATCTCTCATCTTCGTCTTAGAAATCTTTGCAAAAAGATGTGGTAGGATAAAAAAACAACGAAATAACAATAAAGAAAAACAAGTACAAAAACATTCTCGATTAAGAGGAAACAACGTGGCAAACATAAAACAACAACTGGTCGAAGCATTAGGAAAACGTATCTTAGTACTAGATGGCGCAATGGGTACGATGATCCAGCAATATCAACTTACAGAAGCTGATTATCGAGGTGAGCGTTTTGCTGATTGGGGTTGTGATGTTAAAGGGAATAATGATCTTTTAGTCTTAACACAACCTCAGATTATTGCAGATATACATGATGCTTATTTTCAAGCAGGTGCTGATATTGTTGAAACTAACACTTTTAACTCAACGTCCATTGCGATGGCTGATTATCAGATGGAGTCGCTCTGTTTTGAGCTGAACGAAGAGGCGGCAAAATTAGCGAAAGCCTGTGCAGATAAATGGAGTGCCTTAACACCGGATAAACCTCGCTATGTAGCGGGCGTTTTGGGGCCAACAAATAGAACAGCATCCATATCTCCTGACGTTAATGACCCCGCTTTTCGTAATATTTCATTTGATAAGCTGGTGGAAGCTTATCGAGAAGCAACGCGCGGATTAATTAAAGGCGGTGCTGATTTAATTATGGTCGAAACTATTTTCGACACACTAAATGCGAAAGCAGCTATTTTTGCGATTAAATGTGAATTTGAAGCGCTGAATATTGAATTACCTGTGATGATCTCTGGCACCATTACAGATGCTTCAGGAAGAACTTTAACGGGTCAAACAACAGAAGCGTTTTACCACTCTTTACGTCATGCAGATGCGCTCTCATTTGGTTTAAACTGCGCGTTAGGCCCTAAAGAATTACGCCAATATATTCAAACACTCTCACAAATTTCTGAAACTTATGTCAGTGCTCACCCTAATGCGGGTTTGCCTAACGCATTTGGAGGCTATGATTTAGATGCCCAAGAAATGGCAGAGCAAATTAGAGAGTGGGCACAAGCGGGTTTTCTCAATATTGTCGGTGGATGCTGTGGAACAACCCCTGCGCATATTCTCGCTATTTCACAAGCAGTAGAAGGTATTGCACCAAGAGTATTACCTTCCTTGAAAAAAGCATGTCGTCTTTCAGGTCTTGAACCATTAATCATTGATGAGAATTCACTGTTTGTGAATGTGGGAGAACGTACTAATGTTACTGGCTCTGCTAAGTTTAAGCGCTTGATAAAAGAAGGTAATTATCAAGAAGCGTTAGATGTTGCGCGCCAGCAAGTTGAAAATGGCGCTCAAATCATCGATATCAACATGGACGAAGGCATGTTAGATGCTGTTGAAGCCATGACGCGTTTTCTTAACCTTATTGCTGGTGAGCCTGATATTGCTAAAGTTCCGGTGATGATTGACTCCTCTAAATGGGAAGTGATTGAAGAAGGCTTAAAATGCATTCAAGGCAAAGGAATTGTTAACTCCATTTCGATGAAAGAAGGCGAAATACCGTTTCTTGAACATGCTAAATTGGTACGTAAATACGGTGCTGCTGTTGTCGTTATGGCGTTTGATGAAGTCGGACAAGCTGATACTCGAGAGCGTAAAATTGAAATTTGTCGTCGAGCTTATCAATTATTAACAGAGCAAGCGGGTTTTCCACCTGAAGATATTATTTTTGATCCTAATATATTTGCTGTCGCAACAGGAATTGCAGAGCATAACAATTATGCTGTTGATTTTATTGAAGTCTGTGCAGATATTAAATCTCAACTACCTTATGCCTTAATTTCTGGTGGGGTATCTAACGTTTCCTTCTCATTTCGGGGTAATGATCCTGTTCGTGAAGCAATTCACTCTGTTTTTCTTTATTACGCTGTAAAAAATGGCATGGATATGGGGATTGTAAATGCAGGGCAACTTGCTATTTACGATTCATTACCAGATGAACTGCGTAATGCGGTTGAGGACGTTATTTTAAATCGTCATGAAGAAAGTACAGACAATTTACTCGCGTTGGCAGAGCGTTATCGCGGAACAAAAAGTGATGAACAAAACCATCAATTGGCTGAATGGCGACAATGGGATGTAGAGAAACGTCTAGAGTATGCTTTAGTTAAAGGGATCACCGAATTTATTGTTGAAGATACAGAAGCTTGTCGCCAACAAGCATCAAGCCCCATTGAAGTGATTGAAGGGCCATTGATGAATGGCATGAATATTGTGGGTGATTTATTTGGCGAAGGTAAAATGTTTTTGCCTCAAGTTGTGAAATCAGCAAGAGTGATGAAACAAGCCGTAGCTTACCTTGAACCTTATATTCAAGCGACAAAACAAACAGGCACTTCTGCAGGTAAAATTTTACTGGCTACCGTAAAAGGGGATGTTCACGATATTGGTAAAAATATTGTGGGTGTTGTTTTGCAGTGTAATAACTATGAGATTATCGATCTTGGCGTAATGGTGCCTTGCGATAAGATCCTACAAACAGCGATTGATGAAAAAGTCGATATTATTGGTCTTTCAGGATTGATCACGCCATCACTTGATGAGATGGTGAATGTTGCCAAAGAGATGGAAAGGCGCGGTTTTTCTTTACCCTTAATGATTGGTGGAGCAACAACCTCTAAAGCGCATACCGCAGTAAAAATAGAGCCAAATTACAGCCATCCTACCGTTTATGTACAAAATGCATCGAGAACTGTAGGTGTTGTTGCGGCACTATTATCTGAAACACAAAAAGCCGATTTTGTTGCTAAAACACGTCGTGAATATGAAGTCGTACGCCAGCAATACGCCAGAAAAAAACCTCGTACACCGCCTGTTTCTTTAGAGGTTGCGCGAAAAAATGCGCTACACATTGATTGGCAAAATTATACCCCCCCAAAACCCAATCAATTAGGCGTGCAGGAGATCACTGCAAGTATTGAAAGCTTGCGTGAATATATCGACTGGACGCCTTTCTTTATGACGTGGTCTTTAGCAGGTAAATATCCTCGAATTTTAGAAGATGACGTGGTCGGTGAAGAAGCGAAACGGGTATTCGCTGATGCGAACACGATGCTGGATAAGCTAAGTCGTGAAAAATTATTAACACCTAAAGGAATAATGGGGATCTTCCCTGCTAATCGTTTGGGTGATGATATTATTATTTATCAAGATGAAAGCCGACAGCATGAGTTATTGCACAGCTGCCATTTGCGCCAGCAAACAGAGAAAAAAGAGTTTCCTAACTACTGTTTAGCTGATTTTATTGCGCCAGTGGAAAGTGGTATCCCTGACTATTTTGGTGCTTTTGCAGTCACAGGCGGATTAGAAGAAGATGCCCTCGCGAATGCTTATGATCGTGCTCATGATGATTACAATAAAATTATGGTAAAAGCGTTATCAGATAGATTAGCAGAGGCCTTTGCGGAATATCTTCACCAATTGGTCAGAACAAAGATTTGGGGTTATAGCCCTGATGAGAACCTCTCTAATGACGAACTGATTCGAGAAAAATATCAAGGAACGCGACCTGCGCCGGGATATCCGGCCTGTCCTGAACATACAGAAAAAGCAAAAATTTGGCAATTACTTGATGTTGAAAATCGCATTGGCATGAAACTGACAGATGCTTATGCCATGTGGCCCGGCGCTTCGGTATCGGGTTGGTATTTTAGTCATCCTGAAAGTAAATATTTCGCTGTTGCTCAAATTCAAAAAGATCAGGTTGAAGATTACGCAAAACGCAGAGAAATGAGCGTAAGTGAAGTTGAACGTTGGTTAGCGCCTAATTTAGGATATGAGTCTTAGTTTATTTTTATTTTCAGATCTCAATAATGTAATAAATAGTGAGGGGATAGTAATATCCCCTTGTTATTTTCACTGGTCGATCCCATTAAAGATGTTTAAGCTGTGAACCTGTATCAGAAAAAAGGACATTACAATGAACTATACTTTGTACCTTCAGAAAACCCCACCTGCTGGCGCTGAGGTGCCGTTTCCTTCTTTAGCAAAAGGAAATTATCCATTAAGTGAAGTTTTAATTAATGCTTTTTTAAATCTGATGCAATTAACAGGAAGCTTAGATACTGATGTTATTTTAGATGAAAAAGCCTTTGATAAAATTTGGCTGAAAGCCGAAATGACCCCTGCCCGCATTGAAGAAGTGGGAGACTATATTTATCATAAAATTCCTACCTCTCCAGAACCTGTTGAAGAAGAAATAGAATTATTTAAACAGGCAATGAAAGAAGAAGAAGCGTTATTAGCCAAAGAGAGTGGAAAAGAAGGAAATCTTCCTATCCATAAATTTGCTACTAATGATGGTTGGATTGTCACGCCGAAAGAGTGTGAGATTATTGCTTCTACACTTACCGCTAAACTGCTAGAAGATAACCGCGTTTTTGTCGAAAAAATTGCGAAGATGTCTCATTTATCGCATAAGACTTTAGAGATTGCCTTAATTGATTTCGGTAAATTTAATCAATTTGCGAAAAAATATAACGGTTATCGGGTGTATTAAATTATTAAGAAATAGGCTTCTTATTAGAAGAAGCCTATTAGAAAATTTTAATTTTGTTTTATTTAAAATTAAAGGGTTAATTAATTTGTAAATTCATTTCTTTTAATTTACCTACATGATAATCTACCATTTTTAAAATTTTATCATCAGATAATTTAAAATATTTGTCGCTAAGTATATCTAATTCATTTTTATATCTGTGAGTGATGTTTTTTGCGCTTTCAATAAATTTATCTAGATTATTATCATATTGTTGAAGTTCTTTTATATACTGTCTAAGTTCAGTTGAATCCATTTCTTTTTCATTTTTAATTTCATGGCCATTTATTTTATCAAGAATTTGGTATTTGTATTTGTTATATTCATTTATTTTTTCAGGGATGTTTTTATCATCAATGTTTTCAATTTTTTTTGTTATTTTCTGAAAGTATTGATAATGTATATCAATGAGTTCTTTTATTTTCTCGTTGGGTTCTTTTATTCTATTAAATAGATCTTCTTTAATTTTTAAAAGCGTTTCTTTTTTACTTGTTTCACTTTCTTGACTTATTTTTTTTATATTTTCTTTTTCAAGTTTATTTATTATTTTGTTGTATTGCCATATTGCAAAAATATCTTTATTTTTACACATGTTATTTATTTTCATTATTGATTCAAAACATTGTTTATCTAATGAAGCATTATCTTTTATATCATTAGAATAAATCTTATTTAGCTCAACGTTTTTTAATATAGAGAGTGTATTTTTCTCTGCTGCTGTATAACTTTGATTTGAGTTTTCGATCGAGAAAAGTAGATTTTTTATTTTTTTTAAAACAGCATCTGCGTTAGAATATGTTACTTTTTCTGCATTGTTTTTTATATAATTGCAAAGATTATCATAAACTTTCATTTTTTATTACTCCATTAATAAAGTTAGATTTTGATTCTAATTATTATTAAATGAAGTTCTTTAAAGCTTACACCCTTTCAGCAATAAAGGTTGAATTTTGAGAGAGATAAAATTTTATCTCTCTTTTATATATTGGAATTTGTTATTAATTAAAACAGAGTATCATGCAACTTACGCACAATATTATCTGCATCTTTGCCATCAACTAATAAACATAAATTATGAGTACTTGCACCGTGGCTAATCATACGAATATTGTAATTTTCTAATGTGCCGAAAATCTTAATACCTAAACCATTTACCTGTGAAAGAGAGTTACCAATCACGGCAACTAACGCCAGATCTTCTTCTACTTCAACACGGCATAATGCAGAAAGCTCGGTTAATAAGGCATTCGTTAATAAACTGCCTGATGAATTTGTTGTACCCGTTGTATCGAGGGTTAAAGCAATACTGACTTCAGATGTTGTTATCACATCAACTGAAATATGATGGCGCGATAAAATGGTGAAAATTTCAGCCAAGAAACCACGCGCATGAAGCATTTTCAGGCTATGTAACGTGAGCAATGTTTGCTTTCTACGCAGTGCGATCGCACGGAATACAGGTGGATTTTCTGTTTGTGCACAAACTAAAGTGCCGCCTTCTTCAGGGGCTTTACTTGAGCCAACAAAAACAGGAATACCGCTACGAACTGCAGGCAATAATGTCGCAGGGTGTAATATTTTAGCCCCAAAGGTTGCCATTTCAGCCGCTTCATCAAAGGCGATTTGATCAATACGATGCGCCTCTGGCACTATTCTTGGGTCGGTGCTGTAAATACCGGGTACATCTGTCCAGATATCTACACGGGACATGCCTAGTGCTTCACCAATCAGAGCGGCAGTATAGTCACTTCCACCACGCCCTAGTGTTGTCGTTCTCCCTTTTGGCTCTTGACCAATAAAACCTTGCGTTACGATAACCGTTTCTTCTAGGCGAGGTTGAATAAGGCTTTGTGTGAGTTCAGTAAGCTGCACCATATCGGGTTCGGCGTGACAAAATAGATCATTCGTTTTCATCACTTTTCTGACATCAAACCAATCTGCTTGTATACCTTTTTCACGCAATAACTCAACGAAAAGCAAAGTTGACATTAATTCGCCATGACTGACAAGCTCATCAGTTAATGCGTCAGAAGTTGCTAACGCTGCTGCTTCAGAAAGCATCTCAATATTTTCAAGCAGGCGGTTTATTTCTTGGGAAATAATTTCTGGTTGAGAAAGCTGGTTGATAATCGCGTATTCAATATCACGAACTTGTGAGAGTAAAGCTTCTCGTTGTGAAGGTTCAGTACCTGCTGCAAGTTCAATCAATAAATTAGTAATTCCCGCAGATGCCGAAAGAACGACGACACGAACAGACTTTCGTTTAAGAATAATATCTGCACATTTTTCCATTGCTGAAAAGTTAGCAACACTAGTACCACCAAATTTAGCGATAGTGTATGGCGATGATGAAGATGAAGGCGTAGCAGTATTATCAGTCATTGTCGTATTCCTTTAGGCAAAAATGAGATGTTGGACACACTTAGGAATATCGGTTATTAAGTAGAGAGTCAATGCAGAGTGAAGAATAATCAATTTAATTAATAATCAGCTCCGCATTATCGGTTTTACCTATGTAAGTAATTAGTACTAGATTTGTTGAATGGTTTTGACCAATATCATTAAATGAGAAAGAATTGACTGTAACTATTAAATGTCAGGCTACAATCTGAGAATATTAGATTGTAATCTTAAGAGAGTATTGTGAATGAAAAATGTAAACCCAACCCAAACCTTAGCCTGGAAGGCATTAGAAAACCATTTTTCGGTTATCAAAGATACCGAGATGAAAACACTGTTTGCTCAGGAACCATCACGCTTTGAGCAATTCTCAAAGACGTTTTCAGACCAAATTTTAGTGGATTTTTCAAAAAACCGTATTACGAAAGAAACATTAGAAAAATTGCAGGCTTTGGCTAAGGAATGTGATGTTGAAGGTGCGATAAATAGCATGTTTACGGGTGAAAAAATCAACCGTACTGAAGATCGTGCTGTATTACATACCGCATTACGTAATCGTAGCAATGCTCCCGTTATTGTTGATGGCAAGGATGTCATGCCAGAAGTTAACGCTGTGCTGAATAAAATGAAGAAATTCAGTGAGCGTATTATTAGTGGTGAGTGGAAAGGTTATACAGGTAAGGCGATTACTGATGTTGTAAATATTGGTATTGGTGGTTCTGATCTTGGCCCTTATATGGTGACAGAAGCATTACGCCCGTATAAAAATCATCTTACTATGCATTTTGTTTCTAATGTCGATGGTACGCATATCGCAGAAACGCTGAAAAAATGTGATCCTGAAACAACGTTATTCCTTATCGCATCAAAAACATTTACCACACAAGAAACCATGACAAATGCACATTCAGCAAGAGATTGGTTCTTAGCCTCTGCGAAAGAGAATGCATTTGTTGCTAAACACTTTGTCGCGTTATCGACTAACAGCACCGAAGTGGCAAAATTTGGTATTGATACTGCCAATATGTTTGAATTCTGGGATTGGGTTGGTGGTCGTTATTCATTATGGTCAGCAATTGGTTTATCGATCGCATTATCTGTTGGTTATGACAACTTTGAGCAATTGCTGGAAGGTGCTCATGCTATGGATAACCACTTTAGAACAACAGATGCTGAAAATAACATCCCAATAATCCTCGCTCTTATTGGCATTTGGTATAACAATTTTTTTGGCACAGAAACTGAAGCGATTCTGCCATACGATCAATACATGCATCGTTTTGCTGCTTACTTCCAACAAGGTAATATGGAATCTAATGGTAAGTATATTGATCGTGATGGAAACAAAGTTAATTATCAAACAGGTCCTATCATTTGGGGTGAGCCGGGTACAAATGGTCAACATGCGTTTTACCAACTGATCCACCAAGGAACCAAAATCATCCCTTGTGATTTTATTGCTCCAGCAATTAGCCATAATCCATTATCAGATCATCATGCAAAACTGATGTCTAACTTCTTTGCTCAAACAGAAGCGCTTGCTTTTGGTAAAACACGTGAGCAAGTTGATACTGAATTTGCCGCAGCAGGTAAAGATCCTAAAACCATGGGCTATGTTGCACCTTTCAAAGTGTTCGAAGGTAATCGTCCAACTAACTCTATTCTATTAAAAGAAATTACGCCTTATTCATTAGGTGCATTGATTGCAATGTATGAACATAAGATCTTTGTACAAGGTGTTATTTTCAACATCTTCACCTTTGACCAATGGGGTGTTGAATTAGGTAAACAACTGGCTAATCGTATCCTTCCTGAATTAAAAGGTAAGGAAAGTGTTAACAGCCATGATAGCTCAACAAATAATCTGATTAATCGTTACAAAGCATGGCGTTAATCGAATAAACTGAATATAAGTAGTTGGTTAGATACAAAGGAGGTTTTTATAACCTCCTTTGTTTTTTGATTGTTTTGTGCTCAATCTGATTTTCTTTTAACGCTTTTTTAGATTATTTATGCGAAATGTTATCAGCTTTTAACTTCCATTAGTCACATCATGATATCCTTATGCATCATGACTCACACAAGCTAGGATCATCAAAGCGTGATGATGAATAAATGTTCAAAAAATCAATAATTACCTCTGCACCTATCCATTGGCTACCCAGTGAGGAACATGCAACTATTCAAGAAAGTACATTAAGTTGGTTAATGGAATTAGGCTCAATGACACGGCGATTTGAACAATATTGCCAGAAAGTTACTGTAATGCCTTATCAAGAAGGATTTATTGAGGTTATTGAATCAACTGACGAAAGCGCGTGTTTACCCAAAAGTCAGCGTTATTGGTTAAGAGAAGTGGTATTGTGTGGTGACGATATTCCTTGGTTATTAGGGCGGACGTTAGTACCAGAAGAGACATTGACAGGCGAAGATAGAAAACTAGTCAATCTAAGAACCGTTCCACTTGGGCGTTATCTGTTTCAGGAAACAACCTTAAGTCGCGATTTTATTCATATCGGGCAACAAAATGGGTATTGGCTACGCCGTTCTCGTTTCCAGCTTTCAGATAAACCTTTATTATTAACCGAGATGTTTCTACCTGCATCACCAGTGTATAAGAAGTAATTAGGGGGAGCTAAAATTGGAGGGAAGTATGACGCAAAGTAAATGGCAAGCATATAGCCGTTTAATGCGTATAGATAAACCTATCGGAGCGCTATTATTACTTTGGCCAACTTATTGGGCTTTATGGATTGCTGCTAAAGGCTTTCCAGATTGGCATATTCTGATTGTCTTTACTATTGGCGTGTTCTCTATGCGTGCCGCTGGGTGTGTAATAAACGACTTTGCTGACCGAAAAATTGATGGCAGTGTTGAACGAACTAAAAATCGACCATTACCTAGTGGGGCTGTGACAGAAAAAGAGAGCAAAATTTTATTTATCGTATTGGTGCTCTTGTCCTTTGCATTAGTCCTAACACTTAATACCATGACTATTTGGCTTTCTGTTGCAGGGCTTGCGCTGGCATGGTTTTATCCTTTCGTTAAACGGTTTAGTAATTTACCTCAGCTTATTTTAGGTATGGCTTTTGGCTGGTCAATCCCTATGGGATTTGCTGCCGTTTCTGAAAGCTTGCCGTTAGTGTGTTGGCTATTATTCCTTGTGAATATTGTCTGGTCTGTTGTTTACGATACGCAATATGCAATGGTTGATCGCAATGATGATATAAAAATTGGGGTTAAATCTACCGCTATTCTATTTGGTCGTTATGACAAAATTATTATCGGTATTTTACAACTGGTGATGTTGGCTTTATTAGTGGGTATCGGTATTTTGCTGAATCTGAAAGGTATCTACTACTGGTCGCTATTGTTAGTAACAGCACTGTTTATTTATCAACAGAAGCTTATTGCAGAGCGTGAAAGAGCACCGTGTTTCCAAGCTTTTATGAACAATAACTATGTTGGCTTTGTTTTATTTGCGGGTATTTTATTTAGTTATTTTTAAGATAAGTAAGCGCTGAAGTATTCTCTATTACTGAGTAGAAACAAAAAGGGATAAGCAATGAGCTTATCCCTTTTCTATTTAGGTCATTACACTATTTACTGATTACTCATCAGATTCAGACTCACTTTTTTCATCAGTAGCTTGTACTGAATTGTTATCTTCAGTGATCCCCACGCTTTCAATGGTCAAGCGAATTTCTGGTGACATTAATTTTGCAATCACTTGGTAAAGGGCAGATGCATCTGCTTTTAGGATATCTTCATTATCATTGAGATAGCCTTCTTCACGTAGCGTTGAAACTAAGGTAGAGAATACCGCTTTATCAAAGAATTCAGGTGCGTTGATACCATGTAAGACAGAAAGACGTTGTGCCAAGATACGGCTCTCTTTTTCCAATAATGCACGGCTAATTTCAGGAGCAAAATTGAGTAAGGAAAGCGTAATCCCATAGCGTTGCAATGTTTCTCTGACGCTGGCGGCTAAAAGTTGTAATGGACGAATACGCGCTGGATTAATACGTAGTAAGCCATCACTATCACAACAAATCAGGCGCTGACGGCACAGTTCTGTAATCAAAGTATTAATGACTTCAGGGAGCTCTTCTTTCTCATAACGAATAAATAGTTCCGCTTTAATAAGAGGGAAGATTAGCTCAACTTGTTTCATTAAATCATCACGATGAATTTTTTCATGATGTAAGACGATGCTTGCAATTAATGATGGAGTGATCATTAAGTGGATTGTGTTGTTGCGGTAGTAAGTCATTAATACCGCACTTTCACGAGGGAGCACCACAATATCGCCTAGACTGTCTTTTTCGACTTGGAATTTATCTGATTGCAACGCGTGTTCTAATAAGGCTTCAGCATTTTTATCAGACACAATCATGTCTGTCGAATAAGGCACATTGCGTAATAATTGCAGATAACAATCGACTTGCTCTAACAGTTGCTCTCTAGTGAGAGCACGTTGACGTGATGCCAACAAGGCTGTTGAAACAAGGTTGATTGCATTAATAGACGCCGCATTATTGATATGAACCATAATGTTATCAGCCAGTGTGCTTACTGTTGGGTTTAACCAACTTGGGCGTTGTGGTTCAATTGGGTCAATATCATCACGCCATTGTGGAACAGCCTGATTTAAGTATTGGACAACAGAAATCGGCTCACCAAAGTTCACATAGCCTTGGCCAAGATTACGTAATTTACGTAATCCTCGGACCATCTGCATAAAGCCTTCTTTCTCTTTTGTTGCGCCACGTAACTCTTTGGCATAGGTTGCCACTTCCATAACGTGTTCATATCCAATGTAAATTGGAACAACAGAGATAGGGCGTGTTTCACCGCGTAACATGGCTTGTACTGTCATTGAAAGTGTTCCTGTTTTAGGATCTAACAATCGACCTGTACGAGAACGTCCACCTTCAACGAAATATTCAATCGAGTAACCGCGTGTAAATAGCTCACCTAAATATTCGCGGAAAATGGTGGAGTAAAGCTTGTTACCTTTAAAGGTTCTTCGGATAAAGAAAGCCCCTAAACGGCGGAAAATAGGCCCTGCTGGCCAGAAATTAAGGTTAATACCTGCCGCAATATGTGGCGGTACTAAACCTTGGTGATAAAGCACATAAGAAAGTAGTAAGTAGTCCATGTGGCTACGGTGACAAGGAACATAAACGATTTCATGCCCATCTTGTGCGAGTTTACGTACTCGCTCGGCATTATAAACGTTGATACCTTGGTAGAGCTTATTCCATGTCCAGCTTAATACGCGATCACTAATACGCACCGCTTCATATGAGAAATTAGCTGCAATTTCTTCCATGATATCTGTGGCATTTTTACGCGCTTTATCGAGCGAAATTTTCTTCGCTTTTGATTCATCTTCAATCGCTTTTTCGATGGCTTTCGAGGAAAGCAATTTATTGAAGAGATCTTGGCGTGCTGGCAATTTCGGGCCAACAGCCGCTAAACGCTGACGTGAAAAGTGGATACGCGCAACACGCGCGAGTTTACGGGCTATACTGGTGTCAGTACCGTGTTCGTTCGCCATTTCTCGCATTGAAACCGTAGGTGAAAAGCGAACAAAGCTATCACGACCTAGCCAGAGGATAGCGATAAATTTTTGGATACCGTTAAGCACACGTAAATGTGGAACGCCATTATGGCCTTCACGACCAGGAGAGCGTCCAAACATCACGGAAACCGGCAACATCTCGATATCAAGATGTGGGTTATTACGATGTGCATCAAGATAAGCGTGGAATGTCTTCACGGAATCTTTACGAGGATCGGGCGAGTAGTAACGGAATACTCTTGGGCCGTCATCAATAAAGACATATGCAGGAAGCTTAGTTCCACCGATCTCAATAGGTTGCAGCGGATCAGGCAATCCTAAAGAGAGACACTGCTGTCGTAATGTCAGTAAGTCCGCCTTTGAATGATAGGGCAGAACATAAAGGAAAGATCGCGACGTATCTAACCCTAATTCAGCGATAGGATCAGTCGGAACTCGTTTGCTTTTTACCAATAATTTTAGTGGTAAATTCAATGTGTTATAATATAGTTTACGCCAAGCTGACATAAATAGTTGTAGCCTCTTATTAGCAATACTTCGAAAGCATAACAGAAAGTCTTTCGTAGATCTGTGGTGCTGTGACAATATTAATAGAGAAAAGTGGCAAAATAATCGTTTGTTTTCGATAGAGTTTATTATGGCTAATCAAAATAAAGGTCTTACCCGAATCATCAAAGCTGGTGGCTATTCATACAAAGGCATTCGTGCCGCTTGGATTAATGAAGCCGCTTTTAGACAAGAAGCAATTGTGACCTTGGTTGCAATTATCCTTTCATTTTTCATCGATGTCAGTGGTCTAGAGCGCATTTTACTCATTGGTTCCGTTGTATTGGTTGTGATCTTGGAACTAGTAAATAGTGCAATAGAAGCCGTTGTCGATCGAATTGGATCTGAATACCACGAATTATCCGGACGTGCAAAAGATATGGGTTCTGCCGCCGTTCTGATCGCTATTATATTGGGATTATTTACTTGGGTAACCATTCTTTGGGGGCATTTCTTCGCATAAAGTTAAA
This sequence comes from Proteus sp. G2618, assembly GCF_009915995.1. Taxonomy (NCBI): domain Bacteria; kingdom Pseudomonadati; phylum Pseudomonadota; class Gammaproteobacteria; order Enterobacterales; family Morganellaceae; genus Proteus; species Proteus sp. G2618. Next base: position 28,275 of record NZ_JAABNI010000012.1, read on the forward strand.
AAATTCTATTTTTGTCGAAAAATAATCCAAAGATGCGTGTTTTATATTCATTTAAGGTTTCAAATCGTCATATACCTGTATATACTCACAGTCTGACTGTATAAACAAACAGGGGGCGGAATGAAAGCATTAACTGCAAGGCAGCAGCAGGTTTACGATTTGGTTCGTGATCACATTTCGCAAACGGGTATGCCACCAACACGGGCTGAAATAGCTTCCCAACTTGGGTTTCGCTCACCAAATGCGGCAGAAGAGCACTTAAAAGCTCTTGCTCGTAAAGGCGTGATAGAAATTGTCTCTGGTGCATCCAGAGGTATCCGTTTGCTAATGGAAGAAGAGCCAGAAGGACTGCCATTAATTGGGCGAGTCGCTGCTGGTGAACCACTTTTAGCGCAAGAGCATATTGAAAGCCACTATCAAGTTGACCCAATGCTATTTAAACCAAGTGCAGATTTTTTATTGCGCGTTAATGGCATGTCAATGAAAGATATTGGTATTATGGATGGTGATTTGCTTGCTGTGCATAAAACGCAAGATGTTCACAACGGGCAAGTTATTGTGGCTCGCATCGAAGATGAAGTGACAGTAAAGCGCTTTAAGAAAAGCGGTAATAAAATTGAACTTCATGCAGAAAACCCAGAATTTTCACCTATTATCGTCGATTTACGCGAACAAAACTTTACTGTGGAAGGTTTAGCAGTAGGGGTTATTCGTAACGGCGAATGGCTGTAATTTGTACCAAAGTAAGTCAATACAACTTATTTTATAAAGATGCAGATGATGTGTAAGACCACAAAATCATCTGCATTTTTTATTTCTAATTTGTATAAAAAACACCGTCGCACTACAAATGTAATTACAATATGATGTGTTTTAATTGCGGAAGTGCTTATGACAACGATACAAGTCACCTGGCTTTTTGTATTTTATAAGCTTAACGAGGCTTATAGTCGCCGGTTTTTTTCTGCTTAAGGTTATCATCCATGCTGTGATCATGATGACAACCTTCAGGATGTGTACATTCTTGTGCTTCGTGGCACTGTGAACATAATCCATGAATTTCGATGACGCTATGTCGTAAATGAAATCCACTCTCTTTTGCTAGTAATGAAATTGCATCTTCAATTTTATGGCTATTCTTTTCAGTGACAGATAAACAACGGTCACAAATTAGCATTACTGACGTATGTTCAACATCATCAAAATGATGACAAAGCACATAGCTGTTGGTGGATTCTATTTTGTGGATAAATCCTTGCTCAAGTAAAAACTCTAACCCTCGATAGACAGTAGGTGGTTTTGCTTGTGGCTCAACTTGGCGTAATAAATCCAATAAATCATATGCGCTGATAGCAGAAGGTTGCTGCATTATCAGACGTAATACTGCCAGACGTTGTGAAGTCAGGCGAACACCTCGTTTCTGGCAGATCTTTTCTGCCTGAGCGAGCAATTTCTCTTCATTCATGGGGATAAGATGCTCTCAGACGTTGTTAATGACACAGATCCTATCATATTTTTCAAGAGTAAACCTTTGTGTAAAGTGGGATTTTGTGAAAATAACTGTGGTATTACGTCCTTTTTTAAAAGTATCTGTTATTAGATAAAAGAACATGTTTTCTTTCAATATAAATAATGAGTCTTTAGAAAGAGAGATAAACATATGAAAAGTTTATTGTGTAGAGCGAATTTATTCTATGTAAACCAGATTGGTTTATATGGAGAAAATGGTTTTTCATGATGATAAGCACTGATAATTAGCAACAAAAAACCCAGCCTGAACTGGGTTAGTTTTTTAGGTGATTTTAGATAAACTGTTCTGAAATTTAGAACGGAATATCGTCATCAAAATCCATTGGTGGTTCATTGTTTGGCGCTGGTGTGGCAGCTGGTTGTTGTGCTGGGCGAGATTGTGCACCACCGCTAAATTGTTGTGATGCTTGTGGCTGTTGTGGTTGACCCCAACCGCCTTGACCACCTTGAGAAGGTGCGCCATCTTGGCCACCACGGCCGCCTAACATCTGCATTGAGCCGCCAATGTTAACAACAACTTCAGTGCTATATCTGTCTTGACCACTTTGGTCTTGCCATTTACGTGTTTGTAACTGACCTTCGATATACACTTGTGAACCTTTACGCAGATATTCGCCTGCAATTTCCGCTAATTTGCCGAAAATTACCACACGGTGCCACTCGGTTTTTTCTTTCATTTCACCGGTTTGTTTATCGCGCCAGCTTTCTGATGTTGCCAGTGTTAGATTGGCAACTGCACCGCCACTTGGCATATAACGGATTTCTGGATCCTGCCCTAAATTACCGATAAGAATAACTTTGTTTACGCCTCTGCTCGCCATGTGAGGTACTCCTGCGAAAGTAAATTTTTTGAAATCATAAGCGAATAAGTTTATCACGTACGCTAAAATTTGAATATGACGTGTGATGAATTTCTCAATTGTGAACATTGTCGAAATTTTTCTGTCTCAAAATGACAGAGTTACATCACCATTCAATTTCACTATATATACTGTATATCCATTCAGTTAACTTTGTGTCATAATTATCCGATTCTTTCTTTTTCGGCGACTCTCTCAATCCGGGATATATTCATGGATAAAATCGAAGTACGGGGCGCTCGCACCCATAATCTAAAAAATATCAACTTGATCATTCCTCGCGATAAACTGATTGTTATTACGGGGCTTTCTGGCTCAGGTAAATCTTCTTTAGCCTTTGATACGCTTTATGCAGAAGGGCAGCGACGCTATGTGGAATCGCTTTCTGCTTATGCTCGTCAGTTTCTTTCGTTGATGGAAAAACCTGATGTTGACCATATTGAAGGCTTATCTCCCGCTATTTCGATTGAGCAGAAATCTACGTCGCACAACCCACGTTCGACAGTGGGAACGATTACAGAAATTCACGACTACCTACGTCTCTTATTTGCGCGTGTTGGTGAGCCTCGTTGTCCTGATCACGATATTCCGCTCGCCGCTCAGACGGTCAGCCAAATGGTTGATAATGTGCTTGAACAACCTGAAGGCAAGCGCTTAATGCTTTTAGCGCCTGTGGTTAAAGAGCGTAAAGGTGAGCATATTAAGTTACTCAATAATCTTGCTGCTCAAGGTTATATTCGTGCGCGTATTGATGGTGAAGTGTGTGATCTCTCCGATCCACCAACATTAGAGTTACAGAAGAAACATACCATTGAAGTGGTTATTGACCGTTTTAAGGTTCGTGACGATCTGGCTCAACGTTTAGCTGAATCTTTTGAAACCGCATTAGAGCTTTCTGGTGGTACCGCTGTTATCTCTGATATGGATGATAGCAATGCAGACGATATTGTTTTTTCTGCCAACTTTGCTTGCCCTGTTTGTGGTTACAGCATGAGCGAATTAGAGCCTCGTTTATTCTCCTTTAATAACCCTGCTGGTGCTTGCCCAACGTGTGATGGTTTAGGTGTTCAGCAATTTTTTGATCCTGAATTAGTGATCCAAAATAGAGAAATCTCTCTTGCCGGTGGTGCAATTAAAGGGTGGGATCGCCGTAACTTCTACTATTTCCAGATGCTTCGCTCATTGGGTGAACACTATCATTTTGATGTTGAAGCGCCATTTGATTCGTTACCAGATAATATCCAGAAAGTTATTTTAACGGGGTCAGGCAAAGAGAATATTGAATTTAAATACACAAACGATCGTGGCGATGTTGTTGTTCGTCATCATCCTTTTGAAGGTGTATTAAATAATATGGAACGCCGTTACCGCGAGACAGAATCTAGTGCGGTACGTGAAGAGCTTTCTAAATATATTAGTAATCGCTCATGTGCTTCTTGTGGTGGTACGCGTTTACGCCGAGAAGCGCGTCATGTGTATGTTGAAAATACAACATTGCCAGAAATAGCCGATTACAGCATTGGTCATGCAATGACCTTTTTCCAAAATCTGAAATTGAGCGGTCAACGCGCGAAGATTGCAGAAAAAGTCTTAAAAGAGATTGGTGACCGACTAAAATTCTTGGTAAATGTAGGATTAAATTACCTCACACTTTCTCGTTCAGCTGAAACATTATCAGGTGGTGAAGCACAACGTATTCGTTTAGCAAGCCAGATTGGTGCGGGATTAGTTGGCGTTATGTATGTGTTGGATGAGCCTTCAATTGGTTTACATCAACGAGATAATGATCGCTTACTTGAAACGCTGATCCACTTACGTAATTTGGGTAACACAGTGATCGTTGTTGAGCATGACGAAGATGCTATCCGTGCAGCTGATCATGTTATTGATATTGGACCTGGTGCGGGTGTTCATGGTGGTGAAATTGTCGCTCAAGGAACTCTTGAAGATATCATTAATAACCCGAATTCATTAACGGGGAAATTTTTAAGTGGTGAGCGCCGTATCGCAATTCCAGAGCAACGTGTACCAGTTGATCGCGAAAAAATGCTGACCATTCTTGGCGCAAAAGGCAATAACTTAAAAAATGTCAATCTGAAATTACCAGTAGGTTTATTTACCTGCATTACAGGCGTTTCAGGATCAGGTAAATCAACGCTTATCAACGATACTTTATTCCCTATTGCCCAACGCCAATTAAATGGGGCTACAAATAGTGTACCAGCGCCTTATTTAGATGTTGAAGGGTTAGAGTATTTCGATAAAGTTATTGATATCAACCAAAGCCCAATCGGTCGTACTCCTCGTTCAAATCCTGCAACTTATACGGGGGTCTTTACACCTATTCGTGAGTTATTTGCGGGTGTACCTGAATCTCGTACTCGTGGTTATACGCCGGGTCGTTTCAGTTTCAACGTCAAAGGTGGTCGTTGTGAAGCTTGCCAAGGCGACGGCGTCTTAAAAGTTGAAATGCATTTCTTACCTGATGTGTATGTACCGTGTGATCAATGTAAAGGTCAGCGTTATAACCGTGAAACCCTTGAGGTTAAATACAAAGGAAAAAATATTCACGAAGCGTTGGATATGACCATTGAAGAGGCGAGAGAATTCTTTGATGCAGTGCCGGCATTGGCTCGTAAACTACAAACATTGATTGATGTTGGTCTTTCTTATATTCGTTTAGGGCAATCAGCAACGACTTTATCGGGCGGTGAAGCGCAGCGGGTTAAGTTAGCAAAAGAGTTGTCAAAACGAGGAACAGGACAGACTCTCTATATTCTCGATGAACCGACAACAGGGCTTCACTTTGCTGATATTGAGTTGTTGCTTGAAGTTCTTCATCAGTTACGTAACCAAGGTAATACTATTGTTGTCATTGAGCACAATCTTGATGTGATCAAAACAGCAGACTGGATTGTAGATCTTGGCCCTGAAGGCGGAAGTGGTGGTGGTCAAATTTTAGTGTCAGGCACACCAGAGCAAGTTGCAGAATTTGAAGGTTCACATACTGCAAAATTCTTAAAACCAATCTTAGAGCGTGGTTATTAAGATTACGTCACTTATTCCCTTATGATCTAAGCGCTACAGACAATAAATACTTTACTGTTTGTAGCGCGCTTTCTTCAAGAAAAGTAAATCCGCGGAGTATGATAGAATTTAATTCTATTGAAAAAAGTATTCTCTTTTGGCTATTCACTTCCTTATCGATTTTTTATCTTATTAACTGCCTATTTTTATAAAAAGCAGATTAAATGGTTAATTATGCTATTTTGTAACAGTATTTTAACCAAATACGAGATAACAAAGCTAAATAGAAAGGATTATCATAGTATATCGTGATGGACAGCACAGTTTATTTGGTGATTTGTTTCAATTGTTATACTTGACTACTATTGTATAACAATAAGTATTTTTCTTTATTAATCAATTGATTGGTTGGTTATAGAGGTTACAATAGAGGGAAGGTTATTATTTACTGTGCTCTTTGAACAGATAATCCTACTTTTCTCCTTACGATAGAATTTTTTTCCAAATCATTTCGGGCTATCACGATTTATAACAACTTTTTTCTCCGTAATATTCCCTATCATTTACCCATAATAAATAATACCTGCAAAGAGTAAGGCTATTTCGACATCGCAATGTTAGATAGACTTTTTTTACCCCCAAAAATTCGTTTTGCTATTAACAATTACAATATAAAAAGTGAGTACTAATATGGAAACGGCTTCCTCAAAAACAGAGACAACAAGCTATCCCGCAACTAGTGCTGGCGCTCGCCGCGCAGGTATGACTGAACAAGAATGGCGTGCAGCAATTAAATTCGACGGCAATGATGTGGGCTGGGTTATCATGAGTATCGGTATGGCTATCGGTGCAGGCATTGTGTTTTTACCTGTACAGGTAGGTCTGATGGGATTATGGGTTTTCCTATTATCCTCAATCATTGGTTATCCAGCGATGTACCTTTTCCAACGTCTATTTATTAATACGTTGGCTGAATCCCCGGAGTGTAAAGACTACCCAAGCGTTATCACCGGTTATCTCGGTAAAAACTGGGGCATCTTATTAGGTGCGCTCTACTTTGTGATGTTAGTCATTTGGATGTTTGTTTACTCAACAGCAATCACTAATGACAGTGCTTCTTACTTACAAACATTTGGTGTTACTGAAGGTTTACTGTCAGAAAACCCATTCTATGGTTTGATCCTGATTTGTGCGTTAGTGGCTATCTCTTCTCGTGGTGAACAATTACTGTTTAAAGTATCAAGCTTTATGGTACTGACTAAACTGTTTGTTGTTGCAGCGTTAGGGCTCTCCATGATTGGTATGTGGCATCTTTATAACGTAGGTGCATTACCACCGGCTGGACGTTTAATCAAAGAAGCAATCATTACATTACCTTTTACACTGACTTCAATTCTGTTTATCCAAACATTAAGCCCAATGGTTATCTCTTACCGTGGTCGTAATAAAAACCGTGAAGTTGCTCGTCACAAAGCATTACGTGCAATGAATATCGCGTTCGGTGTGTTGTTCTGTACTGTTTTCTTCTATGCAATCTCATTCACATTGGCAATGGGTCACGATGAAGCAGTTAAAGCGTATGAGCAAAATATCTCTGCATTAGCGATTGCTGCGAAATTCTTCCCTGGTGGTTGGGTAACCGTTGTAAGCGTAATGCTGAACATCTTTGCCGTAATGACTGCATTCTTTGGTGTTTACTTAGGTTTCCGTGAAGCGACACAAGGGATCGTGATGAACATCCTGCAACGTTATCTTCCAACAGAGAAAATCAACCAAAAATGGGTACAAAACGGCATCATGATTTTCGCTGTGTTACTGGCATGGGGCGCAATCATCCTTAATGCACCAGTATTGAGCTTCACTTCAATTTGTAGCCCAATCTTCGGTATGGTGGGTTGTCTTATCCCTGCATACTTAGTGTACAAAGTGCCAATGTTACATAAATACAAAGGTGCGTCACTTTACCTGATTATCTTTACCGGTTTACTGCTCGTTATCTCTCCGTTCTTGGCATTCTCATAGTCGCCAACTTCGGTTCTAGTTAGGAGTTGTTTTTAAAAACTAAATTAATCCAAGGTGTTAGATTATGAGCCAGAACAAAAATTCTCATTTATGGTCACAGTTTGTTCGCCAGTTACGTGAAGGTGTTAAGCCCGCAGTCGGTTGTACTGAGCCAATTTCATTAGCATTGGCAGCAGCGAAAGCAACCGCACTTTTAGGCGAGCCTGTTGTTCGTATCGAAGCTTGGGTTTCACCAAACTTGATGAAAAACGGAATGGGCGTAACAGTGCCGGGAACGGGAATGGCTGGGCTACCTATTGCAGTAGCATTAGGTGCAACAGGAGGAGAGCCTGATGCAGGGCTGGAGGTCTTGTTAAAAGCATCCGCTGATGCAGTTGCTCAAGCAAAAACACTGGTTGCTGAAGGTAAAGTCACAGTAGGTGTAAAAGCACCCTGTGAAGATGTTCTTTACTCTGAAGCGAAAGTGTATAGCCAATCTGGTTATGCCATCGTCAGTATTGCAAGAGAGCATACACACGTTGTTCGTTGTGAATGTAACGGTAACGTTGTTTTTGAGGAAGATAAATCAGCGCTTACCAATAATTGCGAATGTACTGATGAAAAACCTTTTACTGATGTTTGTGCTGAAGATATTTATAACTTTGCACTTAATGTGCCAGTGAGTGAAATTGAATTTATGCTCAATGCCGCTCGTTTAAATGGCGCTTTATCGGAAGAGGGGCTACAAAATACCTATGGATTAGCCATTGGTCGTACCTTAATTCTGCAACAAGAGAAAGGTTTGTTAGGTAAAGACTTACTTAATGAAATCATGATCAGAGCATCAGCCGCATCTGATGCTCGCATGGGGGGAGCAGTATTACCCGCAATGAGTAATTCAGGCTCAGGCAATCAGGGAATTGCTGCAACATTGCCTGTGATGGTTGTTGCTGAATTTATCAAAGCAGATGATGAAACCTTACTGCGTGCGTTGGTTTTATCTCACTTAATGGCAATTTATGTTCATAGCCATTTTCCACCCCTTTCCGCTCTTTGTGCTGCAACAACCGCTTCAATGGGAGCAGCTGCAGGAATGGCATGGTTACTCACAAAAGATTTCACCACTGTCAGTATGTCTATTAACAGTATGATTGGTGATATCAGTGGCATTATCTGTGATGGCGCATCGAATAGCTGTGCAATGAAAGTATCAAGTAGTGCAGCGAGTGCTTATAAAGCCGTATTAATGGCGATGCAAAATCAAAGCGTTGCAGGAACTGATGGTATTGTCAGTGACGATGTCGATAGCTCAATAGCGAATCTCTGTGCATTAGCCAGTCGTGCAATGCAACATACAGATATTCAAATCATTGAGATTATGGAAGAAAAAGCGCGTCGTAATGCTGGGGAAAAGAAGCAAGCTGTCAATATATAAAAGGCGAAAACCTAAAGTGATAGTGATGTTGTGATGCAGTAAAAAGAAATACCTGCTTATGAGAATAGGCAGGTATTTTTTATTATGAAATCACGTTGATTGCCTTAGATACTCACAGCAGCAAAGGCTTGGGCAATGCGTTGAACATTACCTGTATTAACACCTGCCATACAAACACGACCCGTACCGACAAGATAAATGCCAAATTCGTCACGTAATCTATCAACTTGTGCTTGTGTAAAGCCGGTGTAGCTAAACATACCGCGTTGAGTTAATAGATGATCAAAATTCTTTTCAGGCAGAGCAACTTTTAAAGCTTCGACTAAAGTCACGCGCATTTCTTTAATACGGTCACGCATATGCGCGACTTCTTTTTGCCATTGTGCAGTTAAAACTTGGTCTGATAGCACTTTATTGACAATTTGCGCACCATAGTTTGCAGGGCTTGAATAGATACGGCGTACACCTGCTTTTAGCTGACCTAATACGTGTTCGCACTCAGTGGCATTATCACAAACAATGGATAATCCGCCTGCACGTTCACCGTAGATCCCAAATATTTTTGAAAAAGAGTTACTGATAAGTATCGGTAATCCTGCTTTTGCCATAGTACGAATAGCATAAGCATCTTCATCTAAATTTTCGGCAAAACCTTGATAAGCAATATCTAAGAATGGAATGGCTTGGCGAGCTTTCAATACTTCAGTAACTTGATCCCATTGATCTTTAGTTAGGTCTGAGCCTGTTGGGTTGTGGCAACAAGGGTGCATCAATACAATGCTTTTTTCAGGTAGTTTTTTAAAGCAATCTAGCAGCGCTTCAAATTTTACACCTTTGGTTTCAGGATCAAAGTAAGGGTAGTGATTCACGTTGAAGCCTGAGCCCGCAAAAATAGAACCATGATTATCCCAAGTTGGATCACTTATCCACACTTCTGATCCTGGGAAATAGCGATGCAGAAAATCAGCACCCACTTTTAATGCACCTGATCCACCTAATGTTTGGATTGTGGCAATTTTCTTTTCTGCAATTAGAGGATTATCTGCACCGAAAAGGAGATCTTGAATTTCGCTACGATAAGGTGCCAGCCCTTCCATTGGTAAATAAAGTGTTGCGGTGGGGGTCATGGCATTGAGTTGCTGACGTGCAACTGAAACTGTTCCTAAAATAGGGGTCTTGCCTTCTTCGTCATAATAAAGACCAATGCTTAAATTAATTTTATCCTGACGTGGGTCTTTGTTATAAACATCCATCAATGAGAGAATCGGATCTCCCGGAAACGCTTCAACCTGTTGAAACACGGCTCTTCTCCAATCACTTTTAGTGTGTCATAGGGATACAATATCGTGTGTATTATTGTTCGTCTAGGTATTCCATGATGACGCGCGAGGTTAATTTGGTAATCAACTCATAGGCGCTAATACCACTATATTTGGCAATTTCTTCTACCGGCAACACATCTCCCCATAAAATAGCTTCATCACCAACACTATCAATCAGTTCAGTCCCCAAATCGACGCTGATCATATCCATCGAAACACGACCAACAATGGGTACTTTTCGACCATTTATCCACACAGGAGTACCTGAAGGTGCGCTGCGAGGATAACCATCGCCGTAGCCAATTGCGATCACACCAAGATAAGTGTCTTTTTCACTTACCCATGTGCCACCATAACCAACAGGCTCATCGGCTTTATGCTTACGAACAGCAATCAGGCTTGTTTTTAGCGTCATTGCAGGGGTTAAGCCAAAGTCTTTTCCCGTTCTTTCATCACCAGTAGGAGAGATACCATAAGTGATAATGCCGGGGCGAACCCACTGATAATGGACTTGAGGCCAAAATAAAATACCAGCAGAAGCTGCGATAGACTTATCACCGGCTTTATTTTGAATAAAATCTTGAAATAGCGAGATTTGTTTTTGTGTCGCCTCAGGAACATCGGGTTCATCAGCACGACTAAAATGGCTCACAATATTGACAGGTTGTTGTACATTTTTGCAGGCGGAAAGACGTAAATAGAAGGCTTGTGCGTCTTCAGGACGTACCCCTAAGCGGTGCATACCCGTATCGATTTTCATCCATACTTTGACGGGTTCATCTAAGTCAGCCTGTTCTAATGCTTCTAATTGTTCTTGGCTATGAACAACGGTTTCAATGTGGTTGACGACTAAAATAGGCAGGTCAACGACATCAAAAAAGCCTTCTAACAGGAGAATGGGTTTTACAATACCCCCACTTCGTAAGGTTAATGCTTCACCAATACGTGCAACACCAAAACAATCGGCATTATCCATTAGGGTATATGCTGTTTCTAATAACCCATGACCATAAGCGTTTGCTTTCACGACAGCTATCAGGTGGCTATGTGGGGCATAGTCTCTCACATGCTGAAAATTGTGACGCAGAGCGCGGCGATCTATCACTGCGGTTGCCGCTTTCATATTATTCCAATACTTCCTTTAATTAAGTCAAGGTTAGTGATTATTCATCGTCGTAAGCAGGGCCAGCATAGTTATCAAAGCGTGACCATTGGCCGTTAAAGGTCAGTCTTACTGTACCAATTGGGCCGTTACGTTGTTTACCAATGATGATTTCTGCAACACCTTTTAAATCGCTACTTTCGTGGTAAACCTCGTCACGGTAAATAAACATGATAAGGTCAGCATCTTGCTCAATAGAGCCTGATTCACGTAAGTCGGAGTTAACAGGACGTTTATCAGCACGTTGTTCCAAACTACGGTTTAACTGTGATAGTGCAACCACAGGAACTTGTAATTCTTTAGCTAATGCTTTTAAAGAACGAGAAATTTCAGCAATTTCTAGTGTTCTGTTTTCAGATAATGAAGGTACTCTCATTAGCTGCAAGTAGTCAATCATGATAAGGCTTAAACCGCCATGTTCACGATAAATTCGACGAGCACGAGAGCGTACTTCTGTTGGGGTTAAACCTGATGAGTCATCGATATACATATTGCGTTTTTCAAGCAAAATGCCCATGGTGCTTGAAATACGAGCCCAATCCTCATCATCAAGCTGGCCTGTACGAATTCTTGTCTGATCGACACGAGATAATGATGCCAACATACGCATCATGATTTGGTTACCGGGCATCTCTAAGCTGAAGATAAGTACAGGTTTTTCTTCGGTCATTGCCGCATTTTCACATAAGTTCATGGCAAATGTGGTTTTACCCATAGAAGGACGTGCTGCGACAATAATTAAATCTGACTTTTGTAATCCTGCAGTTTTTTTATCAAGATCTTGATAACCACTCGAAACCCCAGTGACACCATCATGAGGTTTTTGATAGAGCTGTTCTATTTTTTCAACAGTTTCTTCTAAAATTGCATCTATTGCTTTAGGGCCTTCGTCTTTATTGGCTCGGGTTTCAGCGATTTGGAATACTCTAGATTCGGCAAAATCGAGTAGATCTTCACTGGTGCGTCCCTGGGGATCAAAACCTGCATCTGCAATTTCGTTGGCAACTTTTATCATATCGCGAACAACCGCACGTTCTCGGACGATATCCGCATAAGCGTTAATGTTCGCTGCGCTTGGGGTATTTTTTGAAAGCTCAGCTAAATAAGCAAAACCCCCCACGCTGTCTAATTCGGCATTTTGTTCTAATGCTTCTGATAGCGTAATAAGATCGATAGGTTTACCTAATTCCAGCAAGCGTTGCATTTGCGAGAAAATAGTACGATGAGGTCGGCTATAAAAGTCTTCCGCGGTGACTCGTTCAGAAACATTATCCCAACGTTCATTATCTATCATCAGACCGCCTAACACGGACTGCTCTGCTTCCAGCGAATGGGGAGGTAGCTTTAATCCCTCCATTTGTCGGTCTTTGATATCAGACATCAGCTTGTCAGTGGTCTTATTTCTGGCCATAAATCCTGCATAAAAATCGAAAAAGTGTCATTACGCTCTAGTATACGCTAACCCAATTATCTGTGCCTTGTAGAAATAGCTATCCTTTGTCATTATCACTAAAGGTCTTTAGAGCTTGCTTATTTAACCCCTCATCCTATAAAGGAGAAAGTAATGGCTAAACGTATTCAATTTGCAACTCATGGCGATGCAGATGTTCTTGAGTTAGTAACATTTACACCTGCTCCTCTTGGCGATCATGAAGTTCAGGTTGTGAATAAGGCAATTGGTATTAACTATATTGATACTTATGTACGTAGTGGGTTATATCCTGTAAGCCAATTCCCTAGTGGATTAGGCACTGAAGCTGCGGGTATTATTATCAAAACAGGCGCTAAAGTGACTTCACTAAAAGAAGGGGACAGAGTTGTGTATGCGCAATCTTCGCTAGGGGCTTATAGCGATACGCATAATGTACCAGAAAATAAAGTGGCACGTCTGCCTGATAATATCTCTTTTGAACAAGCAGCAGCCTCTTTCTTAAAAGGATTAACGGTTTATTATCTTTTCAATGAAACCTATAAATTACAAGCAGGTGAAACTTTCTTATTCCACGCAGCGGCTGGTGGTGTTGGTTTAATTGCAAGCCAGTGGGCGAAAGCTATTGGTGCAAAAATGATTGGTACAGCAGGTAGTGATCAAAAGGTCGCCAAAGCAAAAGCGGCAGGTGCATGGGAAGTCATTAATTACCAGACTGAGTCTATTGTAGAACGTGTCTTGGCGTTGACTAATAACCAAAAAGTACCCGTTGTTTATGACTCTGTTGGTAAAGCAACTTGGTTAGATTCATTAGACTGTTTACAACGTCGTGGCTTAATGGTGAGTTTTGGTAACGCATCAGGTGCAGTAACTGGCGTTGATTTAGGTATCCTCAATAAAAAAGGTTCTTTGTATGTCACGCGCCCATCTATTTCAGGTTATATCACAACGCGTGAAGAGCTAGATGCTGCAAGTGAAGCGTTATTTGCATTAATTGGTAGCGGTAAAATTAATGTAAGTGTACCTGATAATCAGAAATTTGCTTTAGCAGATGCGAAAGATGCACACCGTTATCTTGAAAGTAGACAATCCCAAGGATCAAGCTTACTTATTCCTTAATTATTATTTGTAAGATTTAAAACCTGTTTGAAATAAAGTAGACAGGTTTTAAATACTTATTCTTCAATTATTTTTCAGTGACAAATTTAAGAGCATTTTCTAAAACAGATAAATCAGCACCTTGTTTATGGGCATTTTCACTTAAATGACGACGCCATTGTCTAGCACCTGGAATACCTTGGAAAATTCCCAACATATGACGAGTTACATGACCTAAATAAGTGCCTTGTGAAAGCTCTTTTTCAATATAAGGATACATTGCTCTTACTGCCGCGACGGCATCAGCAATAGGCAACTGATTATCAAAAAGCTCATGATCAACATGCGCTAGAATAGATGGGTTTTGATAAGCTTCACGACCAACCATAACACCATCCATATATTTTAAATGTTCCTTCGCTTCTTCTAGTGACTTAATACCACCATTAATCGCCATAGTGAGATGCGAGAAATCACGCTTTAACTGATAAACACGAGGATAATCTAAAGGTGGAACCTCACGATTCTCTTTTGGACTTAAACCTGATAGCCATGCTTTACGTGCATGAATAATAAAGGTATCACAGTTATTATCACGGCTAACCGTATCAATAAAATCACATAGAAATTCATAGCTATCTTGATCATCAATACCAATACGTGTTTTTACTGTGACAGGAATATCAACGACATCGCGCATCGCTTTCACACAATCAGCGACGAGTTGCGCATCTCCCATTAAACAAGCACCAAAGCGCCCATTTTGTACGCGATCTGAAGGACAACCCACATTTAAATTAATTTCATCATAGCCACGCTCTTGTGCCAATTTTGCACATTGCGCCAAAGCTTGGGGATCGCTTCCACCTAGCTGTAAAGAAACTGGGTGTTCTTCTTCACTGTATTTTAGATAGTCACCTTTACCGTGAATAATGGCACCTGTTGTGACCATTTCAGTATAAAGCAACGTATTTTTACTTAATTGACGAAAGAAATAACGACAATGACGATCAGTCCAGTCTAGCATCGGCGCAACAGAGAAGCGGTTCAAACTATATTCTTTTGAATTGCTATTAACATCATGATTTTCTGTTGATTTATTAAGTTCTATATTTTCTAACATGTTGTAATTCTTTCGTCTATTTAGGCGGTGATTATCTCTAAATTGTTAAGGAGATAAAATGAGCGCGCATTATAGCATAGAGGATAGCTTACACATGCTGGATCTGATGCTAGGATGATTTTATAAAGCTGAAGATAAGTGATAATAAACTATAAAATAGGAAAACATAATGCCAACAGAAAAAAGAGCATTACCTTATTTCAAATATCATCCTGAACCGATAAAAACAGGTGCTTTTATCACAGATGATACCGTTATATGTGATTGTTGTGGAAAGGAAACCAATATTTATTACGAAGGGCCTTTTTTTAGTGTTGATGATATTGAAGCGCTTTGTCCTTGGTGTATTGCAGATGGCTCTGCCAGTGAGAAATTTGAAGGTGATTTTCAAGATCTCTCTTCTGTTGAAGGAATATTATCAACCTATGATAGTAACGGTGAATATTCAGGTTATCAGTCAGGTGTACCTAAAGAAAATCTTGAAGAGTTGATCCGTAGAACGCCGGGATATCAAGGATGGCAACAAGAACATTGGCTTACACATTGTGGCGATCTTTGTGCATTTGTTGGTTATGTTGGATGGGAAAATATTGCTGATAAATTAGATGAATTTGTTTCTTTGGCAGAAGATATTGGTGAGATAGGTATGAATATGGATGATTTACCTAATAATTTAACTAATGAAGGCCATTGCCAAGGTTATTTATTTAAGTGTTGCTGTTGCGGAAAACTACGTCTACATATCGATTTTAGTTAAAAACATCACTCAATTAATATTAAGTCTATATTTATAATATAGATTTAATATTGATTTTTTTAAAAATAACCTATTTATATTATCTCTATTAAAAATGGAAATAGTCACTGCTCAATATTTTACGCTATAAAGCAAAAAAATAAAAAGAGGAGCATTGATTATGAATATTAAAAGAAAGATCCTTATAAAATTAAACAATCTTGATTGTGATAATAAAAAATTGTCACTTCCTACTTCCCATGAAATACATCATTCCCTTTTAAATAATATACCTTTAATTCCGGTGATATCATCTGTTCATCAATTACCACCAAAAAGTTATATTGATTCTATTTCAATAAACTTTAATGACCTAAATAAATATTATTATTTAAATTTACCGGAGAATAATCATTATACTTTAGATGAAGTTATTAAAGCATTAAGACAACACCCTGACATTGAATATGTACAAACAGTACCTATACAGCCTATTGAACCTCCTAATATTACGCCTGATTTTACTCAATATCAGCAATATCTAAATACACCAGAAAAAACGGTGAATATTAATAAAATTAAAGGGCTAGGGATTTGTGAAGCATGGAAACAAGAAGCATGCGGTCAAGGAATACAAGTCGCTGATATTGAATGGGATTTTAATCTTTCTCATCATGATTTATCAACGGATAACATTACATCATTATTACCTTTTAATGAAAAAACTAGTCAGGCAGATCATGGAACAGCAGTAGCTGGCTTAATTATGGGGAAAAATGATGGCAAAGGGATCACTGGACTCGCTTATAAATTAGATATGTTTTATGCCATCTCTGAATTAACTTGTGGACGTATTGATGCGATCATTGCGAGTAAACGCATACTACATGCTGGTGATATTGTTTTATATGAAATGCAGACAATCTGTGAGCATCAAGCGTACGTACCTGCGGATTATGAAATGCATATTTGGGAAGCGACTCGTGCCTTAACCGATGCTGGGATCATAGTGATTATGGCTGCAGGTAATGGAGGGGTAGATCTAGATTTGCCTGCTTATGAAAGTTATCGACAACGTCATGATAATAATTCAATACGTGTTGGTGCTGGTTCACCTTATACATTAAATCGATTACCTTTCTCAACACATGGTTCACCTATTCATGTACAAGCATGGGGAGAGGATGTTGCAACTGCGGGTTATGGTGATCTATTTCGAAGTGATGATAACCATACTTATACGGCTAATTTTAGTGGTACATCGTCAGCCAGTGCTTTAGTTGCGGGAGCTGCCGCTGTGATCCAATCTTGGTATAAAGACCATACAAACAGTGTGTTAACGCCGATACAAATGCGTGACTTATTAATTAGAACAGGCACTTTTCCACTGTTAAATGGCAAAATTGGACCTTTACCCAATGTGAATAACGCCATTCTGTATTTAAAAAAACTAATAAAACGTCATTAAGTACAATAGTGTTAATTCCTTTAGCACCTCCTAAATATTAGGGGGTGTTATTTAAATTTCATCTATATGATATATAAAGTTTTTATCATCCTAATAAGATTGGGATCTAAAAATAAGCACAATTTAATCCACTTTTTGTGTAAATAATAATCATAAAATTGTGTTGCAAATAAACGTGATAATAAGTTTGTATAGGAAAATAAGGCGATTAGATAACTTCTGAGAGAAAATTTATTTAATCATAAACTTAAGTGATTTTTGTGATTTATATAAATTAATAGCATTTTGATTTTACTGTATTTTTAGCATAAACCCTAAAGAGCATAGTTTATGATGAAAAACTTAAATATGAATAGTTTTTCATTGTTTATGCGCCTTTTTGCTTTCAATTTCACGCCACTGCGTTTATCATTTTCCGCTTGTACTATACATACGGCGTCGCTGGTTTTGGGCTTCTGTGGAGCATAATGCTCCGGCAGCTCACACAGTCTTTTCCAGTGGCGGTTCTATCTGCATTATTCTTCGGGATAGAGTATTACCTTAAATGACTGAGAAAACATCTCTGATACCAGTTGTCGAATTAAAATCCTTAAGTAAAGGTTTCGACGGAAAACAAATTATTTCCCGCCTCGATCTCACTATCAACCATGGCGAGTTTTTAACCATCCTCGGCCCCTCGGGCTGTGGTAAGACGACGGTTTTGCGTTTAATTGCGGGTTTAGAAGACGTTGACGATGGGCAAATTATCCTTGATGGGCAAGATATTACGGATATTCCAGCGGAACAACGTTTTGTAAATACGGTTTTTCAAAGTTACGCGCTTTTCCCACATATGACTGTTTTTGAAAACGTCGCATTTGGTCTTCGTATGCAGAAAACACCTGCTGATGAGATTAACATCCGCGTTGAAGAAGCTTTGCGTATGGTGCAACTTGAAGATTTCGCACAACGTCGCCCTGCACATCTTTCTGGTGGGCAACAACAACGTGTCGCGATTGCGCGTGCTGTGGTGAATAAACCAAAGGTCTTATTGCTTGATGAATCATTATCTGCACTGGATTACAAATTACGTAAACAGATGCAAAATGAATTAAAAGCCTTACAACGTAAATTAGGGATCACCTTTATTTTCGTGACTCATGACCAAGAAGAGGCGCTGACGATGTCAGACCGGATCGTGGTGATGCGTGAAGGACGTATTGAGCAAGATGGTACTCCGCGTGAAATTTATGAAGAGCCAACAAATCTGTTTGTTGCGCAATTTATAGGTGAAATTAATATTTTTGATGCTCGCGTTCTTCATCGTATTGATGAAACGCGTATCCGTGCTGATGTTGAAGGCCATGAATGTGATATTTATACCACATTACCTGTGACACAAAACCAGCAACTCAAAGTATTGCTTCGACCTGAAGATCTCCGTGTTGAAGAAATTCACGATCTCGAAAACCTTCCAGGGCTAATTGGTTATGTTCGTGAACGTAACTATAAAGGCATGACGCTAGATTCCGTTGTTGAAATGGAAAATGGCAAGGTGGTGATGGTCAGTGAGTTCTTTAATGAAGATGATCCAGATGTTGATCACTCGTTAGACCAAAAAATCGCAGTAACTTGGGTTGAAAGCTGGGAGGTCGTGCTGGCAGATGAAGAAAACACGTAAACTATTTCAAAACATCGTAATTACCGGTGTTGTGGGTTGGTTGATGGTGTTCGTCTTCTTGCCGAATATCATGATCATTGCGACCAGTTTTTTAACGCGTGATGATGCCAATCTTGTCGAGATGGTCTTTACACTCGATAACTATTATCGCTTATTTGATCCTATGTATGCAGAAGTATTACTGCATTCTATTAATATGGCGGTGGTCGCAACGTTAGCTTGTTTATTATTAGGTTATCCCTTTGCATATTTCCTTGCAAAAATGCCTAAAAAAATACAGCCACTGATGTTGTTTTTATTGATTGTGCCTTTTTGGACAAACTCGCTTATTCGTATTTATGGATTAAAGATATTCCTAAGTACCAAAGGTTATTTTAACGAATTCCTGTTGTGGATTGGACTTATTGATAAACCACTCAGAATTATTTATACCCCAGAAGCGGTTGTACTGGGGCTGGTTTATATTTTATTACCTTTTATGGTATTACCGTTATATTCCAGCATTGAAAAGTTAGACAAACCTTGTTTAGAAGCGGCGCGTGATCTAGGTGCTAATAAATTTCAGACCTTTATTCGTATCATTATTCCATTAACAATGCCGGGGATTATTGCGGGTTGTTTACTCGTAATGCTACCTGCTATGGGCTTATTCTTTGTTGCTGATCTAATGGGTGGCGCGAAAAATTTATTAATTGGTAACGTAATTAAGAGCCAATTCTTAAATATTCGTGACTGGCCTTTCGGTGCAGCCACCAGTATTTGCTTAACATTAGTGATGGGATTAATGCTGTTTGTGTATTACCGAGCTGTGAAGTTACTGCATAAGAAGGTAGAAATAGAATGATAGGACGGTTATTGCGTGGTGGATTTATGTCCATTATTTACGCGTATCTTTATATCCCGATCATCATTCTGATAGTTAACTCTTTTAACTCATCACGTTTCGGGATTAATTGGAAAGGATTTACCACAGATTGGTACACCATTTTATTTAATAATGACAGTCTGCTTCAAGCAGCTGGACATTCATTAGCAATGGCGGTCACTTCTGCAACGTTTGCGACATTAATTGGTTCATTAGCGGCAGTTGCTCTTTATCGCTACCGTTTTCGTGGTAAAAAATTTGTCGGTGGTATGCTGTTTGTTGTGATGATGTCGCCAGATATTGTTATGGCGATTTCGTTGCTTGTACTGTTTATGATCCTAGGTGTTTCATTAGGATTTTGGTCGCTTCTATTTTCACATATTACATTTTGCCTACCTTTTGTTGTGGTCACAGTGTATTCACGATTAAGTGGATTTGATGTGAAAATGTTGGAAGCGGCGAAAGACTTAGGGGCAGGTGAATTTACTATTTTACGTAAAATCATTATGCCTCTGGCGATGCCAGCAGTAGCTTCAGGTTGGTTATTAAGCTTTACGTTATCTATGGACGACGTTGTAGTTTCCTCTTTTGTGACGGGCCCAAGCTATGAAATTTTACCACTGAAAATTTACTCAATGGTAAAAGTCGGGGTTTCACCGGAAGTGAATGCGCTTGCAACCATCCTTTTAGGTCTATCATTAATATTAGTATTAATTAGTCAGTTGATTTTGAAAGACAGAACTGGCAAAGCGTAATCATGTATTAGTGCGAGTTTCTCGCACTTTTGGGGTCTTAAAGACCAATCTGTTGGAGGTAGGCTCGCTGCCTATTTGATATTAACGCATCAACCACTGAAGGAAACATAAATGAAAAAGTGGTCCTCAGTACTTGCTGCCAGCGTAATGGCATTAAGTATCGGCACAGCATCGGCTGATGATGGTAAGACATTATATTTCTACAACTGGACGGAGTATGTGCCGCCTGGTTTGCTTGAACAGTTTACGAAAGAAACTGGGATTAAGGTGATTTACTCCACCTATGAATCCAACGAAAGCATGTATACCAAGTTAAAGACCTACAAAGAGGGTGCTTATGACTTGGTGGTTCCTTCCACTTATTTTATTTCTAAAATGAGCCATGAAGGAATGCTACAAAAAATCGATAAATCAAAATTAACGCATTTTGATAATCTCGATCCTAGTTTATTACATAAGTCATTCGACCCAGAAAATGATTATTCCATCCCTTATATTTGGGGTGCGACCGCTATTGGTATTAATAGTGATGAAGTTGATGTCAGTAGCATTACTTCATGGGCAGATTTATGGAAACCTGAATATAAAGATAGCCTGCTATTAACCGATGATGCCCGTGAAGTTTTCCAGATGGCATTATTAAAATTAGGCTATTCAGGTAATACAACCGATCCTAAAGAGATTGAAGAAGCTTATAAAGAGCTACAAAAGCTGATGCCAAACGTATTAGCCTTCAATTCAGATAACCCCGCTAACCCTTATATGCAAGGGGAAGTTAATTTAGGGATGATTTGGAATGGCTCGGCATTTATTGCTCGCGATGCGGGTGCTCCTATTGAAATGGTGTGGCCAAAAGAAGGGGGCATATTCTGGATGGATAGCTTAGCTATTCCTGCCAATGCCAAGAATGTTGAAGGTGCTCATAAACTTATCGACTTCTTATTACGCCCAGAAATAGCAGCCAAAGTTGCGGAGAATATTGGTTATCCGACACCAAACCTAGCTGCACAAAAATTACTGCCAAATGTGATCACTAAAGATAATTCTCTTTATCCAACAGAAGAAATTATCAACAAAGGTGAATGGCAAAATGATGTTGGTGATGCGACCGTGTTATATGAAAGTTATTACCAGAAACTAAAAGCGGGTCGTTAATAAATTTCATGTTTTATGCTAAAGCCACCTTTAAGGTGGCTTTTTTATAACAGAAGAGAATACATTTTTTATTTAATTAAAAATAAAGAGAAGTAAAAGAGAGTCGGTGATAAGGAAAAGTGTAAATAGACTACGCTTAATTAAAATCATTCTTAATACAACTTTCGGCAATTAACCGATTATTTTTTTCTTGAGTTTTTCTTCGTTGTTCAATACTTGTAGTATGATTACTTTGTAAGAAATAGCTAATATGAACATCAAATTTCTCAGAGATACGATAAATTAACTCGATACTGATTCTATTTGTTCCGCGTTCATAACGAGAAAGCTGTTGCTGGCTTATCTCTAATCTTTTAGCAAATACAGTTCCCGAACATTTTAATTTTTTTCGTAAATGGCGTATTCGCTGGCCTATACGAAAATTAATGGTTTTGCTGTTATCTATCATTTATCAGCCTTAAAAATTCAAATCATTATTGATAAGAAAAAGTCAGACTGGCTAACCCGTTTGCTTTTCCAGGTTTTAGTGTTCCAGTCGTGATATACCGAGTTGACAGGTTTAATGTGTAGTTTTCGTTATTAGATGTTGTTATATGAAGTAAGCGTTGGTTAGGTTGTCCTGTAGCACTAATGTCAGGCCCATAAGTTACTGGAGTCGGGTTATCATTAAAGAAAAATTGAATACCAATACCTGATGCATCTGAATCTGATGTTAATGTAAGAACATCCGTATTATTAGAATAAGTAGATTGATCGGTCATGCTGGCATACAAGTGAACATTAGTATCACAAGTTACTGAAATGGGTTTTGTTTGTGTTTTTGAGGTTGAGCCGATAGCACTCATATCTCTCATTGAGATATCACCTAATTCATAAGTAAGATTTTTGGTATTTACGGTGCAACCACGAGCTTTAATGGTGATTGTTACAGGATTTATTGCGACAAGTGATGTGTTATTTCCTTTATGCCCTCCGCCATATTCAGACCAAGTATTGGCAATTACGGTGTAAGGAATATTATAAACACCCGTTTCTAAGTGTTCGTCAGTAACAACAAAGACAACTTTTGCTTTTAATGAAACACGGTCTACACCTTTATTTACGGTAGAGCCTACAGCTGGATAAATAATAGTTGCACTAGAGCCAGTGCCGACATCAATAGGGACATAAGAAACATTGTCATTGTTATCTTTTAAACCAAAGGCGTAACCAATACCTTTTACACCAGCTAGCGAATAAACCGGATATCGATTACTCCCTTCGTAATAATAGATCCCACTTATTTTTGAACCCAGTGCATTAGCATAGAGCGTTTCAACCCAGCATTTTTGTAGAAATTTATTCTCACATTTAAAGCCGTTATGAACAGATGTCTCTCCAATCCATGTTGACGTGATGGGGGTACCAGCGGGTGTTCCGTCTGCTGCACCATCAAAATTCATCGGTACAGGTGATACAATAAGAGGATCTGCCACTGCCCATGCCATCTTTTCAGGAGTAAACACTAAAAAAACCAGTAATGATAAGAAAGAAAGGGAATATTTCATTATTGGTACTCCAGTAAAAAGGTTGTAGTCGCATTAGCTTGCCCTGAACTGACTGGCAAATGTGTTGCGATGTATCGGGCGTAGAATTGCAAGGTATTATCTTGATTAGGCAATAACAGGTAAGGTTGGCTTTTTTCATTGATGGCAATAGGTGTGCCTGACTTATCCATAAGTGCAATAGCAACGCCTTGAGCACCATCCTTATTAACTGCAAGTAATGTATTATCAGATGCAGAAGGTGTTCCTTTAAAGCTGACTTTTACGCCGCTGGCTTCGGGTTGGCAATCTACCAACTTAATACTAAAAGGGATAATAGGTGTACGTTGTTGAGCAATTGTCGTTGAAGTGAAATCTTTAGTCGCGATATCACCTAGTTTTACTGTAATTGTTTTTGAGTTGGTTTCTACCGTGCAAGTGTTGCCAGTTACTCGAGCATTAATTTGAACTAAAGTGTCATAAGTATTGCCTTTACTTATAGAAAGCATCAATAAAGCCAAAATAAGCATTAATCTGCGCATTATTGGCACTCCTGTGTCATTTTTACAAAGGGCTCATTAAGTTGCTCAAGAGGTAGTTGATAGCGCACTTGGCAATGTTTGGACGATCCATTGCCCCAACGAACATCTAATAGGCCTGAGAGTGGTACACCAGAGAGGTAGAGCAAACCATCATCGCCCACAATACCGGAGAGATTATTTAGCTTATCGGTGGCAATTGCACCGAAAGGTAAAGGTCGTCCTTGTTGCCTTAATGTCAGTAATAAGCGATATCCTGTTTTGGCGTCAAAGCTAACTTTAATAACTGCACCTTGAGTAGGAATAACTTGCTGAATATTTTGCTCAATTTCAACATTGTCAGGGAGGGCAGTGGTATCAAGAGCAACTTTGTTTTGGCGATAAGCTGTGGCATAGGGAATGACCGCGAATCCACGCCAATCGGTATAAATCCCCGTTGCATTATCAATAGGTACATCTGCTGTTTTGCCAGCATCGACTAAAATAGTATTTGAACTTAATGGCTGACTTAATGTGATCCCTTCACTATGTAACAACATACCACCTGCAAGGCTATAATTGAGTTGTTGAGCATCTTGATGGTAGTTATAACCTGCATTGAGATTGCCATATCGGCTTTGATATCCAAGGGATGCACTTCCTGTATAACTGCCACCTTGATTGCTATATCCCTGTTGGACACTGTAATTTAATGTATTGTCGTCGAGTAAAGTGCCTGCAACACCTGCATTATGAGCAGAATAGCCGTTATTATTATGGCTGTAGTTATAAGTGAGATAGGCACTATTGACGGGTTGATAACCGGAAGGCATAAGAAGTTGTAACGGAATAGAAATTCCAAGAGAGAGAGTTTGATCTCGTTCTCCACTATTCATCATGCGGTTATAACTATAAATAATGTTGTAAGAAAGTCCTTTGATATTGCCGTTATAACCCGTTTGTATTAATACATTTTTCTCATTTGTTCCCCAATAGTTTTGCCAGTGTGTTGTCATAAAAACAGAGCCATAATCGGCAAGTTGTTGTGACAAATTGATCTGGAGACTGCCTTTTTTATGATTACGCAGATCAAAATAACGTGAAGGTGTTTGTTGATTATCCTCATAGAGATAACCAGACATACGCGTGTTGAGCGTCTCTTCTAATGTGTAAAATCCAGCAGTAGAGTAGCGATAGCCTAATAATTGAAAATTAGTGCCAAATTGGTTAAGTGATTTTGCGTAGAGAAAACGTAAAGAGTAGCCCTCAGATATCGAATCATCAGGTAGTCTGCTATGAGCAAAAGTGATATCCGTTGATAATGCGCCCAAGGTGCCCATATTTTTACCGGCCCCAAGTGCATAAGATTGATAATCCGCTGTAACTAAAGCTCCACTATATACTGTTGTGTCATAAGGCAATCCATAAATTAGGTGACCTTGTAAAAAGCGTGGCTTTTTATTTTGGTTATTTTGGCGAATTTCACCCGCTTGAATAACAAATTATTTTTGACCTTCTCGCTGTAAAATGGGGACTGCAGAATACGGCACAACATAATCATGTTTTCCGCCGTCATTTTCTTCAATAGAAACATAGAGATCTCCGCTATTTGATGTTGGATAGAGATCCTTAATTTCAAATGCTCCAGGAGCGACAAAGGTTTGGTAAATAATATAGCCATTTTGTCTTATAACGACTTTGGCATTACTATTCGCTATTCCTCTAACAATAGGAGCAAAACCTCTTTGACTATCAGGCAACATGGTGTCGTCGCTTTCTAAGGAAATACCTCGGAAATTAATGCTGTCAAAAAGTGTTGATGACGTATAACTGTCGCCAATTTGTAATTGGCTTTTTAGCGATACAATATTGCGTTGAAGATAAGTATTGATGTGGTTCCACTGGTTTTTTCCATTTGATGAATTCCAAGTGGAATAATCTCTTAATCGCCAAGCACCAATATTGATCCCACTACGTAGATTTAGATAGTAACTATTATTATGGGAGTTTCCCCAACTATTGGCTCCACTAAAGGTATAATTTAATATTCCCGCAGTAATACCGTTATCCCATTTCTCTGGTGGAATATAACCACGAGCTTTAAGATCTAAAGCGGCTTGAGGAATTTGAATTTTTAATGCTTGCTTCTCAATATCATAATTAACAATAGAGTCAGGAATAATGTCTTCAATATTAATACATTGATTATCTAAGGCATTTTCAATTTTAGAAAATATTTTAGTATTAATGGCTAATGATTGATAAAAAGATTTATTTAAACAAGGGATTACATTTTTATCTTGGCTAATAAAACGGATGTTTTCTGTTCTCAGATATTCATGATTAAAAATAATATCAAGAGGATAATCCCCTGGTTTGATACTATTTCCGGCTTCAAAATAGCTTAAATCAGCGACAGAATCGGGAGAGTCAGCCAAAAATGCAGGATTAAATCGGTTTGCACCGTGTGCTAAAAATGGCAAAGCCATTGATATAGTAATAGCACCAGAAAAGAAAAAATAAACTGTATTTTTATTAATCATGTTTTTTGACCAAAAAGCTTGGAGCCGATGTAATCATTAATGAGAAATTTCTTTTTTTAATACAGCTGTCTGTGCGCCATAATCATTGATTGTTTGGAATGAAATTAGCTTCGCATTACTCTTTATTTTTCCTAACATTAATTGAGATAACGGATTGATCATGATGCTTGCTGGAAGTTGATTATCCACTACTGCTAAATTCACCATAGTTATATGATAAGGTGTTGGATTATTCGCAATAAGCTCACCATTTTGGTAAGAAAAAGAAATCTCATTTGC
Organism: Proteus sp. G2618; assembly: GCF_009915995.1. NCBI lineage: Bacteria > Pseudomonadati > Pseudomonadota > Gammaproteobacteria > Enterobacterales > Morganellaceae > Proteus > Proteus sp. G2618. The sequence continues at coordinate 54,764 of NZ_JAABNI010000012.1, forward strand.
AAATTTTTCATTATATGCAGGTAAATTTCCTGGACGATAGAAAAGCTTTATTCGGCTCTGTATTGCGATTTGTAGTGTATTTTCCTTAGCAAGTTCATCTTGTAATGAAGGGATCACTTTTACATTCATCCAAAATAAACTTTCTCTATCTTCAGGTAATGGTGCTCCGGTATACATAATTCTTAATGCATTTTCTTTATTGGCATCAAGAATATATAAAGGAGGTGTTACTATAAAATCATTATTTTTAATTCCTTGATTATCAGAAACCCATGATTGAATTAAAAAGCTATTTTCTTTATCTGAGTTAGTAATAACAAGATTGGTTTGTTTAATATTCGAGTTATAAATAATACGTGTGGCACCTAATGAAACACCATTAGAGTAAGATAATAATGGAAAGAGAAAAATAATAAGGAATGTAAGTATTTTTTTCATAATAGAAATACATTAGATAATGAATATAGGACAATTATTTTTTGATAAAAATATGCCGTCCTTGGCAATAAGATATCAATCAAAAATGATTAGCAATTAAGAGTAAGTAACCATAAAGTTTGTGGTAACGTTTGCGCTACCTGCCTTAACAGTATCATCAGTTGAAACTAGAGATGCGTTATAATTTAATTGGTTTTCGCCCTCAATTAACTTTTGAGTCGTTGATGGTTGCCCTGGAATAACATTTTTACTGCTTGAGTCAGTAATTTTTAATGCTACATTTGTAGCCGCACCACTACCTTGTAATGCAAATGCATTTGCATCGCCATCAGAAGCAGTGCCATTAAAAGTAATTGCCGCTAATGTTGAAACTGTAATATCGCAGTTATTTAATTTAATACTAAAAGGAATACGACCTGTTTCGTCACCTTTTTTGGTAAATTCGGCAACGCGGAATTGACCTAAACGAACAGTTTGATTTGCTGAGCTACTATCAACACCACAGGCTGCATTTACAACAGAACCTTCAAAGTTAACAGTACCGCCATTGACTGTTACTTCTGTTGGTGCAGGAGTACCAGTATCTTCTGCAAATGCAGGTGCTGCAATAACTGCCATTGCAGAAGTAATAATTGCAGATAATAATAACTTTTTCATTAATTGTTCCTATTTTTTAAATATATATCTAACCGTTAACTTAATAAATTAAGCTAACAGTTAACTCTATTTATTTCCTATTCTTAGATAGAGAATAAAAGGGGATAAATTATTTTTAGACGTGTAACGTAAGACTATTTATATATATTTAACAGAGCGCTGATTACCGCAATTATCGTAAAAACGATAAAACAGTCATATTCACACCTAAGTCAAATTTTCAAAAATTATAGATGTGCTAAAAAAAATAGAGAAATCGTTTTAAACGATCGTTTTTAGCTTGTTTTATAGGTGGTATCTATTGATGTCGTGATAACTATCGGTAATAGTTAGTGTTAAAAAGTGGATAAATATATTACTTTATCTAATGATTTTTATGTTTTCTTGTATCGTGTTGATATTTATCATTTTTTTACTTTTTGTTTTTACTCTGTTATTTGACTCTAATAGAGAGCATCTTAAAAAGATGATGTAAATATACTTATAAGATGATGTTTCATAAAATATATTTCATAGTGAAACTATTTATAGAATGATACAAAAAATAACACTTTTTGTGTTCAAAAAAGACAATATTGTCTGTTTCTTTATTCAAATATAAATTTTAAATTTATATTTTATAAAAAAAGTAGAAATATTATTTATTCATTTTAAGTTGAAATTAAAAGACATATTTTAAAAATATAAAATTGATGATACTTTTTTCACTACCTATGGGAGTAGATCAATGTGTTTTCTGCTTGATATTAATTGTAACAAAATGTTTCACCATTCAATTTTTTCTTTATTATTTTTGCATAAAAGTGATTAAAGCAATTATGCTGGTTTTATTTTAATATCGGTTCTAATGATAAAATCTTAAATCTGAAGGCACAAAATGATATCTAGCTCATCAAAAGGGACGTTATATGGCATTGTTGCTATTCTTCTTTGGAGCACCATTGTTGGCTTAATTCGTAATATTAGTGAGTATTTTGGTGCTGTAGGAGGTGCTGCACTGATTTATACCACAGGCACACTCTTTCTTATTTTGATCTTAGGAGTACCTAAGTTATCACGCTTTCCTAAACGCTATCTCTTCTGGGGTGGGCTATTATTTGTTACTTATGAAGTGTGCTTATCTCTGGCTTTAGGATTTGCAACAGACAGAACACAAGCCATAGAGCTAGGAATGGTTAACTATTTATGGCCTAGTTTTACGTTAGCCCTTGCTGTAATACTTAATAAGCAACGATTCTCTATTTTACTGATTGTCGGATTATTATGTGCATTTAGTGGATTAGTCTGGGTTGTTAGTGGTGATAATCCGCTAACAATTGACGGTTTATGGAAGAATATTCAAAGTAATCCATTAAGCTATATATTGGCATTTTCAGGTGCCATTTTATGGGCGTTTTATAGTAATTTAACGCGCCTTATGTCTGGCGGGAATAACGGTATTGTGCCTTTCTTCTTATTAACGTCACTTGCCTTGTGGGGGCAATACCTATTCTCCGCGCCAGTAGAGTGGATCGTTAATACAAAAAGTATCACGCTATTGTTAATAACTGGTGCCGCTATTGGGCTTGCAAATGCTGCTTGGACAATCGGTATGATCAGGGGCAATGTGACCTTATTAGCCACACTTTCTTATTTCACTCCCGTTATTTCTACTGCATTCTCATCAATATTGTTGTCTACCGCACTCTCTTTCTCATTTTGGCAAGGGGTAATGATGGTGACAGGGGGCTCTTTAATTTGCTGGTTAGCAACTCGTCAAAAAACGATAAAACCACTTAAAACGGCAAAATAATGCAAAATAGAGGGTTATTAAGTTAAATATTGATGTAAATAGAGATCATTGGCTTAATAAGCTCTATTTAAAAAAGAAGCATTTGTGCAAGTTGAAATTTTTTCACTATGCGGTGAGAGGAATATCGGCTTATCTATACTCATCATATTTCAATTTGTAGCTTTACTGATTAGTGACTTATTCACTTGCTGTCTAGCCACATCTCGAATTATTTAGAGTATAAGTAATACTATAAGAACAAATGCAACAAAAAAGGAATTGCTATGAAACTTGAGACACTCTCTGTTCACGCGGGTTATTCACCTGATCCAACTACAAAAGCCGTTGCTGTACCTATTTATCAAACAACATCTTATGCATTTGATGATACGCAGCATGGTGCGGATCTCTTTGACTTAAAAGTGCCCGGTAATATTTATACCCGCATAATGAATCCAACCAATGACGTATTAGAAAAACGTGTTGCAGCATTAGAGGGCGGAATTGCGGCAGTTGCCGTAGCATCGGGCATGGCTGCTATCACTTATGCAATTCAAACTATTGCACAAGTGGGGGATAATATTGTTTCTGTCGCTAAGCTTTATGGCGGTACTTATAACTTAATGGCGCACACATTTCCTCGTATTGGTATTGAGGCACGCTTTGCTCCTCATGATGATATTGCCGCTCTTGAAGCGTTAATTGACGATAAAACAAAAGCGATATTTTGTGAAACCATCACAAATCCAAGTGGAAATATTGTCGATATCCAAGCATTGGCCGATGTCGCTCATCGTCATGGCGTACCTTTAATTGTTGATAATACGGTTGCCACACCTTATTTATGTCGCCCTTTTGAACATGGTGCGGATATTATTATTCACTCTTTAACCAAATATATTGGCGGTCATGGTAATTCTATCGGAGGCATTGTTGTTGATTCCGGTAAATTCCCTTGGGCTGAGCATAAAGATCGTTTTGAGATTTTAAATACACCTGATGTTTCTTATCACGGGGTAAATTATGTCGAGCACTTTGGTGCGGCGGCTTATATAGCAAGATGTCGTGTTGCGCCTTTGCGTGGAACTGGTGCGGCTCTATCACCTTTTAATGCATTTTTGATCCTACAAGGGTTAGAAACGCTGGCACTACGTATGGATCGCCACACTGAAAATGCACAGAAAGTAGCAGAATATTTGCAAAACCATCCTCAAGTTGCATGGGTTAAATATGCAGGTTTAAGCAATCACCCTGAGCATGATTTAGCGGTACGTTATATGTCAGGTAAACCAGCCGGTATTCTCTCTTTTGGTATTAAAGGGGGCGCAGAAGCTGGAGCAAAATTTATTGATGCACTGCAACTCATTGTTCGCCTTGTGAATATTGGTGATGCAAAATCATTAGCATGTCATCCAGCTTCAACCACTCATCGTCAATTAAATGATGAAGAATTAGAACGCGCTGGTGTTTCACGAGATTTGATCCGTTTATCTATTGGTATTGAACATATCGACGATATTCTTGCAGATTTAGAACAAGCATTAAAAGCCAGCATTTAATTACAGTTATCAATTATCAATTTAAAACCTTCTTTATTTAAAGGAGGTTTTTTTATATTTTAAGATCTTAATTTCAATATTATCGGCAATCAATTTAAATTTATTTTAATTAATATAAGGATATAAATGAATATTAATTCTATATTTAGAGATACAGTGAATCAACTGACAACAGGAGCAGGAAAAGCAATAAACAGTGTTATCGATTTTTTTTCTAGTCTTCGTTCGGGTATAACGGGTTTATTTAATAGTAATACTTCTTTTAGACAAGCTGCAACAGATCTGAGTCTTATTAATTATAATGATCCAAAAAAAACTTCACTCGGTAATTTAAAGGATTTTTTAAATGAAAAATGTGGAATGAATACGACAGAAGATCAAGTAAATGGAGAAATAGATAATATAGAAAACGACATATATGAAGGGGGAAATATATATGAAGAAATGAATAATAAAGAAGACCCTATATATTATGAAATAAATGAAGATATTTTAGATTTAATAGGAAAACTCCTTGAGTCAAGGAATGAAAATAAATCACCAGCAATTGAAGATGAATATAGTATTGTTATTGATTGCGTAAATATACCTAGTGAGGAAATTTATTCTGATCCTTACGAGGCTCCTCTTTCTGATGGAAATATTCGTAATACTCTTCCGACAGGAAATAAAAATATGGAATTATTGAGTTCTTCACCTAAAGATAAAACCAAATTTAATACCATTTAACTGGTGGTGATTCTATTTTTAATAAAAAACAGCAGTATAAAGATATAATGATTCAGATGAAAAAATAAGCGTAATTAAAAATAAAGAAATTAATTAAATATTGATTTCTTTATTTTTGCTAAATTGGTTTTTTAATTAAGATTATAAACATATTTGTTTTTTGATAAAAATCAAATTTTAGATCCCTTTAATTTTTAAATTAATTATTTAGATCAATCTTGTAAAATAAGTTTAATTTTTTAAATTAAATTTGATTGGGAAATAAAGGAATGTGAAGTCAACTGCATTATTTACATATAATAAGCCTCAGTCGAAATCAGATTGATTTCGATCAATAAGGAACATACCGACTGGTCGGTATCATCCTGTGCATGAATACAACTGCGCATCACCGAAAAAAAGACCCTATCCGAGTTCAAGAGCAATTATTGGAAGCGGCAAGTATTATTGTGGCTAATGAAGGAATAGCTTCTCTCTCTTTAAATGCTGTAGCAAAAGAAGCGGGTGTAAGTAAAGGTGGTCTACTTCATCATTTCCCCGGAAAATTAGAATTAGTGCAGGCAGTATTTAAACGGCTATTAGGTATTATGGATAGTCGCATTGCAGTTATTATGGAAAATGATCCTATTGAAGCGGGGCGTTTTTCTCGCGCATATTTAACTTATATTTCTGATTTAAAACAGTCAGACGAAAGTCGCCAATTAGCTATACTGTCTTTAGCAATGCCAAACGAGCCTATTATGCGTAAATGTTGGCGAGATTGGATGTTAGATCATTTAGCCAAAGGCGATAAATTAGATAATAGTTATTTAGGTACATTAATTCGTTATGCTGCAGATGGTCTTTGGTTATCTGAATTAACAGAAGGCCCTACGATTTCACAAGAAGAGCGTAACGCATTAGTTGAAAGATTATCTGAGATGACATTTGACTATATGGCAAACACAGCAAATCAGTAATTTTAATCAGGATGAATGAGGGCACAATGAAATACAAAATAAATGCCTTAATTTATTACGACGCAACGGATGGCGCGATATCGTTAGAAAAAGAGAGTGTTGATACACATCTTTCTATTACCGCAAATGCGTTACTGTTTTATTTTATTCAGCATCCAGGTGTTGTTAATCGTGATGAAGTATTAAAACGTGTTTGGGATGATAATGGGCTGGTTTCATCAAACAGTAATTTAAACCAATATTTGAGTTTATTACGAAAAACATTTCGTCATTATGGTATTGAAAATATCATTGTCACTATTGCGAAAGGGCGATTAGAGTTCAATCCGGATATTTCAGTTGAACTTATTGATGATTCAACGTTATTACCTTCAACTCAAACAAATGAAGAAGAACCTATTTTAGTTAAGGATGAAAACAAAATAGCCGTTGAAACAACGACACCTTTATCTTTAACGCAAACACCTTTAGAGCCTACACAAGAAGAAGTACCGCAACAAAAACAGAAACCAGAAATTTGTTGGTATTTAGCCAGCATTGGTTTTTTATTAGGTGCGGTATTTCTTGCGGTGATCATCTTTTTTAATCAACATCAATCAAAGCCAATTTCACTGACACCATTAACACATAATGATTGTGAATTACTTTCTAATGAAGCGATGATTAATTCTGCGGTAAGTGATAATTATGTTCGCAATTTTGACGCAGTAAGAAAGAAGCTTAATTTACAGTGTGTGAAAGGTGAGCGATTTGTTTTCTTCTATGGTGATAAATTACAAACAAATGGATTAGGGCGCGTATTTTTAGCGCACTGTGCAAAGAACGAAGATAATCCATTTAGTTATTGCGACAATTACTTTTACTATTCTTGGAAATACTAATGAAAATCTCAGGGAAACTTTTATGTTTTTTATCGGCCCTGATTTTTATCTTGGTCGCCACTTATGCAGCAACAAGATTATTAACCATTAAAAATGAAGGTGTCATGGTTTGTTCAACTAAAGGCATTATGCGTTTTGAAAATATGGAAGATGAAAATGTAAATGGCAATATTCATTTTTCATTTGGTGCCAATGGTAAAGGATCAATTGTTGTTGAAGGCTATACCACCTCAAAAGCAGGATGGTTGTATTTACAACGTTATGTGAAATTTGATTATACGACCAAACGTGTTTCACCAACCGAACGTCACTATTTTGTTAGCCAATGGGATGCGAGTGCATCATCAATCGATGAATCTCCAGACGTTATTTTTGACTATTTTATGCGTGAAATGTCAGATAGCCATGATGGGCTATTTATTAATGCACAGAAGCTAAATGAAAAAACATTACTATTAAGCTCGCTCAATTCACCACTCTATATTTGTACCTTAAAACCGGGTAGTAAATTCGATTAATCGTCCTGATTATCTGATTCTATTTTTGCAAGGTGGCTTCTATATAGTCGCCTTTTTGTTTATCTAACACGCAATACATCCCATCCTTCTAATTAACTTTCTATTCTCACATAGCCTTAGGTTTAGCTCTTAGATTTAGTGCTTTGCTTATTGCGTAATTTGAACAGATTGTCTGCATGATTTTTATCACATAAGAGTGCTCACCTTTATTTTTATACATCGCAGTGAAGGTTTAGATTTAATAAATATGTTATCAACAAAAAAATAGCACGATTTGTATATAGACTTGATTTAGCCTTTTTCAATTATTGATCTCACATTGAAATATCAGTGATATCTCGCACATCTTTCTCGTCAATATGTACTGCCTTTTTGCACCTTTTCAACATCCTCCTAACAAAGTTAATTCGCCTATCTTTTCATCTTTTTTTTGTGAAGATTAATAAATTTATAACGATGAAAAAAGCAAATTAACAGAATAGATATGTAAAAATAGACATAAAAAACACTAAATCACAGAGTTAAATTCTATATGTTTCCATATCATGGATTTATATTTTGTTTTAGTTTTTACGCGTTATAGTGATTTTGAAACCAACGTCTGCGTTTAAAAAATCACCACGCAGACACAATGGGCAAACGTAAACCGTTAAACGGCTTCTCGGAGGAAATGAAAATGGGTGATGCATTAGGTCTGATCGAAACCAAAGGTCTGGTGGCATGTATTGAAGCCGCTGACGCTATGTGTAAAGCCGCGAACGTTGAACTTATTGGCTATGAAAATGTAGGTTCAGGTCTCGTGACTGCGATGGTGAAAGGCGACGTAGGCGCAGTGAAAGCTGCAGTAGATTCAGGTGTGGAGTCAGCACAGCGCGTAGGTGAAGTTGTTACATCGCTCGTGATTGCTCGTCCTCACAATGACATCAACAAGATTGTTATCAAACACAAGGCATAGTTTTTGCCTTAGGAGAACGTATGGGTGATGCATTAGGACTTATTGAAACTCAAGGGCTGGTTGCTTGTATTGAAGCAGCTGACGCGATGTGTAAAGCGGCAAATGTTGAGTTAATCGGCTACGAAAATGTGGGTTCAGGTTTAGTTACTGCAATGGTGAAAGGTGATGTAGGTGCCGTTAAAGCCGCTGTGGAATCTGGCTTAGAAGCTGCTCAACGTGTTGGTACTGTTGTGACTTCATTAGTTATCGCTCGTCCACATAACGATATTCAAAAAATCGTTGCCCAGTACAAAGTGACTGAATAACGAAGGAAATAAATATGAAAGAAGCACTAGGTCTAGTTGAAACCAAAGGTCTTGTCGCTTGCATTGAAGCTGCTGATGCAATGTGCAAAGCAGCCAATGTTGAACTGATTGGTTATGAAAACGTCGGTTCAGGTTTAGTGACAGCAATGGTGAAAGGCGATGTCGGTGCAGTCAATGCAGCGGTTGAGTCAGGTGTTGAAGCGGCAAAACGTATCGGCACCGTGGTGACTTCTCGTGTTATTGCAAGACCGCATAACGATATCGAGAAAATCGCACAACAGCACAAAGCCTGATTTTTCAGGCGTGCTGTAAAGCAAAGAAATAAGTTATTCAGCTAAATTTTTTAACTCCTGTATGGGGGAAGACATGGTTGCATTAGATAAAGATTTGCAATCCAGACAACTGGCTCGTGAGCTAGTTCGTAACGCGAAAAATGCACAACTTGTTTATGCTAAGTTTTCGCAGGAAAAAATCGACAGTATTGTAAAACACATTGCATTTGAAGCTGCTCGTCATGCAGAAGAGCTGGCAAAAATGGCGAACGAAGAAACAGGCTTTGGCAAGTGGGAAGACAAAGTTCTGAAAAATACCTTCGCGTCATTGCGTGTGTATGAACATATGAAAGACATGAAGACCGTTGGCATTATCAATGACGATAAAGTGAAAAAAGTCATGGATGTCGGCGTACCTTTAGGTGTTATCACGGCGTTAGTTCCTTCAACTAACCCAACATCAACCATTATCTATAAAACCCTAATTGCACTGAAAGCGGGCAATGCGATTATTTTCTCTCCGCATCCAAATGCAAAACAGTGTAGTTTCCGTGCGTTAGAAATTGTTAAAAAAGCTGCACTAGAAGCCGGTGCGCCAGCAGGGATCGTTGATGGTGTGACATTACTAACACTGGAAGCGACAAAAGAATTAATGCACAGCAAAGATGTGTCATTAATTTTAGCGACTGGCGGTGAAGGTATGGTGCGTGCAGCTTATGCATCAGGCACACCGACAATCAGTGGTGGCCCAGGTAATGGCCCTGCCTTTATCGAACGTAGCGCTGATATCAAAAAAGCAGTTAGCGATATCATCACCAGTAAAACATTCGACAATGGGGTTATCTGTGCATCAGAGCAATCCATTATCGTTGAACGTTGCATTTATAACGAAGTTCACCGCGAGCTATTAGCGCAAGGTGCTTACTTTATGAATGACGAAGAAGCAACAAAAGTGGCTTCAATGTTACTGCGTGCTAACGGCACAATTAACCCAGCGGTTGTGGGTAAAGATGCGATTTATTTAAGTCAGCGTGCAGGTTTTAGCGTACCCGCAAATACGCGTGTACTAATCGCATTACAAGACACCGTATCACCAAAAAATCCGTATTCACGTGAAAAACTATGCCCAATCTTAGGGATGTATATCGAAGAAGATTGGAAATCAGCGTGCGATCGCGTGGTGCAATTACTGACTAACGAAGGTTTAGGTCATACCTTAGTTATTCACACCAAAAATGAAGATGTTATTCGTCAATTCTCTTTAGAAAAACCCGTTAACCGTATTCTGATTAATACCCCTGCGGCATTAGGCGGTATCGGTGCAACAACCAATATTACTCCTGCACTTACTTTAGGTTGCGGTGCTGTTGGTGGCGGTTCTAGCTCTGACAACGTTGGCCCAATGAATCTACTGAATATTCGTAAAGTAGGTTATGGCGTGCGTACCGTTGAAGAGTTGAAACAACCTTGTCCTTTAGCACAAGAAGCTGCTCAACCTGCTGTTTCTGCTTGTGCTGTTTCTAGCACAAATCACCAGACCAGCATTCTTGATGATGATCGTTTTCGTTCACCTTCTTTAACTCCAGTTCATGCTGAATGCGCAACTGCACAACGTCAAACTCAAGGTGATGATCGTTTTGGTACATCTCCTTATGCAACGACGGTCAGTGCTTGTGCGCAACAAGTGATTGAACAAGGTGATATTACCGAAGAAAACGTGGAACGCATTATCAAGGAAGTTCTCGGACGTCTGAGTAAATAACTCATTGATATAAGGCGATATAAACCATGATCCTCGCAAAGGTAATCGGACACATAGTAGCGACACAAAAAAGCCCAGAACTTAAAGGGAGCAATTTATTAATGATAGCGACCTTAGATGATGAGCTTAAGCCACTGAAGAACAAAACGTATGTTGCAGTGGATAGTGTAGGTGCAGGTATCAACGATGTTGTGTTGGCTGAAGAATACTTCGCACTGAACAAAGAACGTTACAAAGCGATGTCAGTGGTTGCCATTGTTGAGAAGGTTTATCGGGACAGTAAGGAGTAATAACGACATGAGTGAGTTTCTGATAAAACCCAAAATTCAGTTTGGCACCAATGCGCTGGATTTTCTTTCTGGGTTAACTGCCCGCCGCGCATTTGTGGTGACAGATAAAGCAATGGTGAAGTTTGGCTTTGCAAATAAAGTCACTGACAAGTTAATGCAACGGGGTATCGAGTTCCAAGTTTACGATGATGTAGCTTCAGATCCGGATATTTCAGCCATCGTAAGTGGTATGAAGATGATGGATGCGCATTATCCAGATTTGGTTATCGCACTCGGTGGTGGATCAGTGATTGATGCCGCGAAAGCCGTTATGTACTCCCTCTGGCATACCCGTAAAGAGAGCAACAGAACAAAACCACAATTTATTGCTATCCCAACCACGAGTGGTACGGGCTCTGAAGTGACCTCTTTTTCAGTGATCAAATCACGCAGTGAAAAATTGGTCTTGGTTGATGAGTTTATGTTGCCTGATGTCGCCATTCTCGATCCTGAGTTGGTGAAATCTGTACCTCCTGCAATTACGGCAGATACAGGTATGGATGTCCTTTGTCATGCACTAGAAGCTTATGTTTCTAAAGCTGCATCTGATTTTTCTGATGCGATGGCAGAAAAAGCCGTCAAGTTAGTATTTGGTCATCTTATTGATTGCCACCATCAAGGTGACAACTTATCTGCTCGCGAAAAAATGCATAACGCATCTTGTATTGCAGGCATGGCATTTACTAACGCCTCGTTGGGTATTACTCACAGTCTTGCCCATGCATTAGGTGGTGTATTCCACGTACCTCACGGTCGTGCAAATGCGTTATTGATGACACATGTCGTCGCCTTTAACGCCAATCTTCATGGTGATTGTAATAGTGAAGCAGCAAAACGTTACGCCTATCTTGCTCAAAGCTTAGGACTTCCAGCTAACACAGTAAGAGAAGGGGTAACCAGTTTAATCGTCGCCATTAATGTATTGAAAGATGAAATGGGTATGCCGAAGAGTATTCGCGATACCGGTGTCAGTGAAGCGGATTTTTATGCCCGTTTAACGGAAATGGTCGGACAGGCTTTACGAGATAGTTGTACGCCGACAAATCCACGTGACGTGAACACACACCAATTAGAAACATTGTATCGTCAGGCATTTGCCGGTGTATCACACAGTTAATGCTCAACCGAATTAATACCGATTAGGTCAAGTAAAGAACATCAGGAGAGCCTCACATGGCCAAATATTCTTTGACGCCACGCGTAAAAATGCTGGCAGAACGTTTAGTTTCACGTAATAGCTCAATCAGTACAGAGCGTGCGACAATTTTTGATTCATTAGACAACAGCATTGCAGGTGTTCCACAAGCGATTAAGCCTGCACAACGTTTTTATGAGTTTATCCGCCATTTTCCAAGCTATATTGCACAAGATGAACTGATTATCGGCAGCCAGTCATCAACACCACGCGGTGCGATTTTCCATACCGAAGAAGAAGTACGTAGTGACTCTATCTACCGTTTCTTAAGTATTAATAATAGCGTTGCATCACCTGATTACATGCTGGTGGTAAACCAAGGTTTCTTAGCAATCAAAGCACAGCTTGAAGACAGAATTAGAAGCATTGGTAGTGCCGTGAATCGTAGCAGTATGGATGAAGCTAATTACTGTAAATCAGCTATTTATGCATGTGATGCAGCACTGTATTTTGCACAAATTCTGTCTGCAAAAGCAGAGAATTTAGCTGCAATGGAAGGTAACCCATATCGTAAAGCGGAATTATTAGATAGCGCAGCGGTATTACGTAAAGTACCTGCAAAACCAGCAGAAACCTTTAAAGAAGCGGTTCAAGTATTCTATTTATTGCAATTAGTCTTACATCTGGAAAATGGTAGCTATGCCATTAATCCAATGGGATTTGATAAAGCACTTTATCCATTCTATCAACGTGATATCGACCAAGGTCGTTTAACACAAGCACAAGCGTATGAAATTGTTGAAAGTGTATGGCTGAAATTAGCTGAGCTTTCAGAAGTGCGTGCGACCAAAGAAGTTGATGGTTATCCAATGTTTGATGCCATGACGCAAGGTGTTGATATCAACGATCCACGTGTCAGCATTAACGAATTATCAGAAATGTTGCTATCAGCTCGCGCTAGCTTGTCAACTTTACACAGTTCACTGCAAGTGCGTTTATACAATGGTCGTATGAATTCACAGCCTCAATATGCTGCACCTTCTGCAAACGTTGTTGCACCAACGGCAGACGTGAGCGAATTCAAGGTGATGGAAGGTTTAACACCTCGCTTACAGCGTTTACGTAATCGCTATTTAGAAGCACGCCCAAGTGTTTCTATCTATAGAGCATTAGCATTTACTGAAATTACACGCGAGAATCCAGGTTTACCACCAATCTTACTGCGCGCTAAAGCATTCCGTCGTGCATGTGAAACTGCACCTATCTTAATTCAAGATGAAGAACTAATTGTTGGACATCCTTGTGGAAAACCGCGTGCGGGTGCTTTCTCTCCTGATATCGCATGGCGTTGGGTTCGTGATGAACTTGATACCATGAGCACACGTCCACAAGATCCATTCCAAATTTCAGAAGAAGACAAAAAAGTTATTCGTGAAGAGATTGTTCCATTCTGGGAAGGGCGTTCTCTGGATGAGATCTGTGAAGCACAATATCGCGAAGCAGGTGTGTGGGAGTTTAGTGGTGAAACCTTTGTCAGTGACCTTTCTTATCACCAAATAAACGGTGGTGGTGATACTTGCCCAGGTTATGACGTACTACTTTTCACCAAAGGTATGAACGGTATTAAAGCCGATGCGCAAGCAAAACTGGCTGAATTAAGCATGGAAAATCCTGCTGATATCGACCGTATCTACTTCTACAAAGCGTCTATTGAAAGCTGTGAAGGTGTGATTGCTTACGCCCATCGCATTGCAGAACATGCACGTGAATTAGCATCAAAAGAGAGCAATCCACAACGTCGTGAAGAGTTAATGACGATTGCTCAAGTTAACGAAAACGTACCTGCTAATCCACCAAAAACACTGCAAGAAGCACTGCAAAGTATCTGGACGGTTGAGTCACTGTTTGAAGTTGAAGAGAACCAAACGGGTCTTTCTTTAGGTCGTTTAGACCAATACTGCTTCCCAATGTATGAAAACGATATCAAATCAGGTCGTTTAACGCGTGAACAAGCACTGGAAATGATGCAAGCCTTTATCATCAAATGTGCTGAGTTAATGTGGATGTCGAGTGAGCTAGGAGCGAAATATTTCGCAGGTTATCAGCCATTTATTAACTTAACCATTGGTGGACAAAAACGCTCTGGTGGCGACGCGTGTAACGACTTAACTTACTTGATTATGGATGCAGTGCGCTTTGTGAAAGTGTATCAACCATCACTAGCATGTCGTATTCATAACCAATCACCACAGCAATATATGGAAAAAATTGTTGATGTAGTTAAAGCCGGTATGGGCTTCCCTGCATGTCACTTCGATGACTCCCATATCAAGATGATGCTACGTAAAGGCTTCGATTTTGAAGATGCTCGTGATTATTGCTTGATGGGTTGTGTTGAACCACAAAAATCAGGTCGTATTTATCAATGGACATCAACAGGCTATACCCAATGGCCTATCGCGATTGAGTTTGTATTAAATCGTGGTCGTATGGTGTTGTTCGATAGCTATCAAGGTTTAGACACTGGTGATTTAAGAGATCTACGTACTTATGAAGATTTCGATCGCGCCGTAAAAGAACAAGTGGCACATATCGTTCGTTTATCCGCAATTGGTACTGTGATAAGTCAACGTGTTCACCGTGATGTAGCACCAAAACCATTAATGTCTCTGCTGGTTGAAGGCTGTATGGAACAAGGTAAAGACGTGACCGCGGGTGGTGCAATGGTGAACCATGGTCCAGGTCTGATCTTCTCCGGTTTAGCGACTTATGTGGACTCAATGGCCGCTATTCGCAAGCTTGTTTATGAAGATAAAAAATACACCTTAGAACAAATTCGCGACGGTCTATTGGCGAATTTTGAAGGCCAAGAAGAGTTATTACGTGACTGCTTGAACGCACCGAAATTTGGTAACGATGATGATGTTGTTGACCAATATGCGCTAGATATTACGGAATGGACTGAGCGTGAATGTCGTAAATACAAAATGCTCTATTCCACATTCAGTCACGGTACGCTGTCTATCTCTAACAATACGCCAATTGGTGAGTTAACAGCAGCCACACCAAATGGCCGCTTAGCATGGAAACCATTATCAGATGGTATCAGCCCAACACAAGGTGCTGATAAACATGGTCCAACTGCGATTATCAAATCAATTAGTAAGATGAATGTTGAAACTATGAACATCGGTATGGTTCATAACTTCAAATTCCTGAAAGGGTTGTTAGATACCAATGAAGGACGCCAAGGTTTAATTACTTTATTAAGAACGGCTTCAATTCTGGGTAACGGCCAGATGCAATTTAGCTATGTCGATAATGAAGTACTGAAAAAAGCGCAATTAGAGCCTGAAAAATACCGTGACTTAATTGTCCGTGTTGCTGGCTACAGTGCTTACTTCGTTGAATTATGTAAAGAAGTTCAGGATGAAATTATCAGTCGTACTGTGATTGAGAAGTTCTAATTACAGCCATAGGGATGGCGTAGGCTATCCCTTTTAATCGACAAGACAAGATTTAAATTTATCGAACAGGGATGTTTGATGCAGATTTGGAGGCGTAAAGATGGAGACGGCGGCAGAAATAAGAGGGCGGATATTTAATATCCAGAAATACTCTATTTATGACGGTGATGGTATTCGTACTCTCGTTTTTTTAAAAGGCTGTAATATCCGCTGCCCTTGGTGTTCAAATCCAGAAGGTCTCAGCAGTGAATTTCAGGTGATGTACTCTCACGACAAATGTGTGGATTGTGGTAAATGTGTTGATGTTTGTCCTGCTGGTGTGCATTACATGACAACCAATGAAAGTGGCAAACAAGTTCATCGTGTTGATCGCGCTGTTGATTGTATTGGTTGTCGTAAATGTGAAGAAGTCTGTATCTCTGATGCCCTTGATATTATCGGAAAAGATGTTTCAGTCTCAGAGCTAATGAAAATCATCATGCAAGATTATGACTTTTACATCTCTTCAGGAGGTGGTGTCACAATCGGTGGCGGTGAAATGAGTCTACAAACTGATTTTGCGGTCGCGCTTTTACGAGAATGTAAAAAAATGATGATCAATACTGCTGTGGAAACACAAGCGACCACTAATGTGGCGAATTATGAAAAATTAGCGGAAGTGGTTGATCAATTTCTGATTGATATCAAACACATTGATACCACTCAGCATAAAGCACTGTTTGGTATTGGTAATGAGAATGTTCGTCGTAACCTAGAACGTTTGATGGATCTCGGTGCAAATGTGGTGATCCGTATGCCTTTAGTACGAGGCTATAACGACTCTTATGACGCGATCACTGGGGCGATTAACTACGCAATGGAACTCTCAAAACGCGGAAATATTCAGCGTATCGATATTCTTCCTTATCACCAATTTGGGCGTAACAAATACGAAAAATTGGAAATGATCTACCCGATAAAAACCGATCCAAGTTATACGCCAGAAGAGTTAGACAGTTTAGAAGCCTTCTTTAAGAAATTTGATTTCGATATCCGTCTTGTCCGTCACTAAGTAGGAGAGAAAGATGAACAGTTTAGGTGTGATAGAAACACGAGGATTAACCGCAGCCATTCAAGCCGCTGATGCGGCTTGTAAAGCAGCAAACGTGGAAATTATAGGATACCGAAAAGTAGGATCTGGGTTGGTATCAATCTGTTTTCAAGGCGAGATCAGTGCAGTAAGAACAGCAATTGATCATGGCGTTGATGTGGTGAGTCAAAAAGAGCTGGTGATTGGTTCATTGGTTATCGCAAGACCAGAGCCAAGCGTTATTACTAAGCTGCTTACAGTTAAAGGTAAGAAAAAAGCCCCTATTGTTGCTGAAAAAGTGCAAGAGGCGGCTATTGAAAAAGTTGTTGAAACCACCGTTGAAACAGTCGTTGAGACAAGAGCTGAAGCTCCTGTTAAAAACAAAATTGAGCACATTGAAGTCACAAAAGAAGTTGCAGATTTGAAGGCTCAAAATATTGCTTCTGAAACTAAAGCTGTAACAGATAAAGCACAAAGCAGTAAAAAAGAGATCAAACCAGAAAGCCGTAAAGGTAAAAAATAATGATTAATCAACAACTCATGGGAAAAATTCTCTCTCGTTTGCCCGTTCATGGAGTGATGTTGGGAGAAACGCAAGGAATGGCTATCCCTGTTGGTATTTCTAATCGTCATGTGCATCTTTCACAACAAGATGTTGAAGCGTTATTTGGTAAAGGTTATCAACTCACCCCATTTAAAGATCTTAAACAACCGGGTCAGTTTGCAGCAAAAGAGTGTGTGATGGTTGTGGGACCAAAAGGCTCGATCAGTAAAGTTCGAGTTTTAGGGCCGGTTCGTCCACAAAGTCAGTTAGAAATCTCAAAAGCAGACTGTTTTGTATTAGGTGTAAAAGCACCAGTACGTGAATCAGGTGATTTAGTCGGTTCAGGTCAAGCTGTATTAATGGGGCCTGCGGGTCATGTTGAATTACAAGAGCAAGTGATCTGTGCTCAACGCCATATTCATATGAGTGAAATTGACGCCAGAATGTTAAATGTCACCAATGGGCAAAAAGTACACGTTAAAACAGAAGGTGAGCGTAGCCTGATTTTTGATGAAGTTGTTGTTCGTGTTAGTGAAAAATTTGCTTTGGAATTTCATATAGATACTGATGAAGCTAATGCTGCAGGGCTTCGTAACAACGATAGCGTATTTATTGTCAGCTAAGACAATGAGGTGGCGTAATGGACAATCAGTTAATTGAAAGGATAGTGGCTGAAATAGAAAAAAGAATGAAAAAGTCAGTGTTGTTGGCACTTACACCTGCACCGGGATACCAAGATGAAATCTGTCAGCGTATCAACACTTTTTCTCATATTCGATTTTCTCTTTTTGTTACAACATCGGCACAAATCAGTCATGATTTGTCGAAATGGCGTCATCTAGGGGAAATATATAATGCGAGCGAGTTCGATTGCCAGCAGTTATCGACTTACCACGCACTGTTTGTTCCTTATTTTGATAAAAAGCTGGTGGGTGAAATTATTAACGGATTATTTATAAGTGAAGAAGGAAAGCTAATTCATTCTGCACTTGCTCAAAATATTCCTGTTATTGCATTACCTTATTTTTGCCAACCAGAAAGTGAGTTAAATGAGATTTTAGGTTTAAATAAAAATAAAGAGTACAACCTGCTTATTCAGGAAAATATTAGTCGATTAAAATCAATGGGTATTATGTTTCACTCTATAAATGATGTTGAAGATAATTTAATAAACCATGATGTTAAGCATCAAACTAAATCTGAATATAAACCTGAAATTAAACAAGAGAATAATAATCGCTATATTACTTTGAAAGAAGTAATGAATAAGCCTGGAGAATATCATTTATCGCAAGATAAATTGACGGATTCTGCTATTGAATATTTAAAAAGTTTGAAAAATTAATCTTAAATTATATCTGATAACTCAGGAGTCTTATTATGTCACCAAAAGCTAAATCATGGCTTTGGATGCTGGCGGTTATTATTTCAGAAACCTCAGCAACCTCTACTTTAAAAATGTTTGATAATAGCGAAGGAACAACCAAAACATTATTGTTAGGCTTAATTGTTGTTTTATACGTTATTTGTTATTACTCATTATCACGAGCAGTTAAAAATATTCCTGTTGGTCTGGCTTATGCAACGTGGTCAGGTACAGGTATTTTAGTGGTTTCTTCTTTAGGTATGCTGTTTTATGGCCAACACCCTGATACCGCTGCAATGATTGGTATGGCTGTTATTGCCAGTGGTATTGTGATTATGAATCTCTTCTCTAAAATGGGTTCTGAAGAAGAGGAAGAAGAAATAACAGAAACCTCTAATATTAAACAAACTGCATCGCCAGTTAATAAATAAGTCTATTTCTTGATAAATATTTTTTAATAAATCTATTTTTAATAATAGTTATTTTATTAAAACAAATAAGGATAACAATTATGTTTACCGGATTCTTATGGCTGGCGCTGTCTATTGGTTCTGAAATCACTGGTACATCAATGATTAAAAAGACCAACGGCTTTAGTAAATTAGCCCCTTCTGTTTTAGTTATTGCTGCTTACTGTATTTGTTATTTCGCTTTAACACGCGCAATGGGATATATTCCTGTTGGTGTTGCTTATTCACTCTGGTGTGGATTTGGTATTGTCGGTGTGACCTTGGTTGCAATGATTTTATATAAGCAAAAACCAGATTTACCAGCCATATTCTCTATGGCATTGATTATCTCTGGTGGGATAATTATGAATACATTCTCTACTATGTAGTCGCATATTAATTATTTTTAATAGAAACACTGAGTGTTAGGTGAAATAGACTCAGTGTTTTTATTTTTTGAAATATAAAAATCACGATATGATATTTTTATACAATGATTTCAGTTAACGATTTTATTTCAAAACGGATCTGAGTTTATCTTGATAACTTTAAAGATAAAATCCCCACTGCATTCACAATGGGGATTGGTTTACGACATTACTGCTTTTTATTTTTTAGTTTTACTGCTCACTAACTTGCTGTAACTGTTTTTGACGCTCAGTTTGAGCGCTGATTTGATGGTTTCTAGCTAAGAAGCTGTACATTGTTGGTAACACAAACAGGGTAAATAGTGTGCCGACTAACATACCTGACACAATAATCAGCCCTAATCCATAGCGACTATTCGCCCCAGCACCACTGGCAAATAAAAGTGGAATAAGCCCAATAACCATTGCCGCTGTGGTCATTAATACAGGACGCAATCGGATTTTTGCAGCTTCAATAATGGCATCCCGACGGTTTAGATTTTTATGAACTTGCAATTCATTAGCGAATTCCACCATTAAAATACCGTGCTTACTAATAAGTCCTATTAGTGTGACTAAACCAATTTGAGTGTAGATATTTAGCGTCACCATCCCTAAAGCGAGAGGGACTAATGCACCACAAATTGATAGCGGTACAGTAATTAAGATAATCAAAGGATCAACCAAACTTTCATACTGTGCAGCTAACACTAAATAAATAATGATAAGTGCGGCAATAAAAGCAAAGACTAACGTATTTCCTTCTTGGGTAAATTGGCGAGAATCAGATTGCCAATCATGACTAAAGCCCGCTGGTAATGAATCTGCTACAGTTTCAAGAAACGCGACTGCTTGTCCCATCGTGACACCAGGCGCGGGGATCGCTTGAAATATGGCTGCATTTTGTTGATTAAACTGTGTCAGTTTATTGGGTTCAACTTGAGTTGTGATATTCACAACTGTTGATAATGGGATCAACACGTTATCTTGAGTGCGAATATAGTGCCCAGCAAGAGCTGCAGGCGTTAAACGTTGGTGACGTACACTTTGTGGAATAACATCATAAGAGCGACCATCCATACCAAAACGATTGATATAGTGTTCACCGACTAATAATGAAAGTGATTCACCAATATCCTGCATGCGAATACCTAAACTATTGGCCTTAGCTCTGTCTATGGCAACTTGAACGACAGGATTGTTGTAATCTAAATCGCTATCCACCACGACAAACAAACCACTTTCTCTCGCTTGCTGTTTAATGTTTTCCATTGTTTCAAATAAAACGGGATAACCTAACGGGCTACGTAAAACCATTTGTACAGGTAACCCACCTACCGAACCGGGTAAAGAAGCTAATTGGAAAGCAAAAATACTAGTACCTTCAACATTATTGACGCGGTTTTGTAAGTCGGCTTGAATTTGATCTGCATTGCGATCGCGGAGATCCCAACCATCAAAGTTAATACCACCAAAGCTGGCTGAAGGCCCATCTGTACCGTTAATTATCCATGTGCTGTCTGTTTCAGGCAGACTCATATAAATTTCATCAAGCTTTTGATTAAAGCGTTCAGCATAAGCAAGATTTGCATGTTGCGGTGCTTTTACGGCGGTTAATACACTCGCTTGATCTTCTGAAGGAGCCAGCTCTTGTTTTGTCTGACTATACAAAAACGGTAAGCTGACAAACACTGCTAAGGCAAAAACAATGGTTAGCCAGCGATTAGCTAAAGAAAAATTGAGTACGTAACCATAATAATGAGCCAGTTTATCAAAGATATATTCGGCTATTTTAGCCATTCTGCCTTCATTTTCTTTTGGTTTTAGCATTAACGAGCTCATCACTGGCGACAAGGTTAATGCCACAATACCGGATACAATCACACTACCTGCCAATGTTATGGCAAATTCTTTAAATAATGCCCCCGTTAATCCAGCCATTAAACCAATAGGAGCATAAACGGCGGCTAACGTGATCGTCATTGCAATAACAGGACCAGCAACTTCTCTCGCACCGACTAAAGCGGCTTGAACAGGCGATAACCCTTCTTCAATATGGCGATGTACGTTTTCAACAACCACTATCGCATCATCCACAACTAATCCGATTGCTAAAACCATTGCTAGCAAGGTGAGCAAGTTAATACTAAAGCCAAAGGCAAGCATTAATCCGGCAGCACCTAGCATCGATAACGGAATGGCAAGTACAGGAATAAGAACAGAACGGAACGATCCCAAACAGAGATAAATAACCGCGATAACGATTAAAATCGCTTCAATTAAGGTTTGTACTACTTGATTAATAGAGGCTTTGATAAAACGTGAAGTTTCAAATGCCAGTTCTACATCGACGCTTGGCGGTAAGGTTTTTTGAATATCAACAAGATGCTCGCGAATGCCATCAACAATCACAAGTGGGTTACCTGTTGGAGTCGGGAATAAACCCAAAAATACCGCTTTTTTACCATTCATAATACCGCTGGTTTCAGTAGCCGCAGCACCTAATTCGACAGTACCGACATCACGTAAACGAACAAGGTTATTGCCATCATTAATGATAACCATGTCTTTAAATTCTTCGACATTAGTGAGATCAGTATTGACATAAACATTGGCAATCACAAACTCGCCTTCGACTTTCCCGGGGGCAGCTTGATAGTTATTACGGCGTACTGCATTTGCAACATCGCTTGCCGTTAAGTTACGACCAGCCAGTTTGTCTGCATCTAACCACAAACGCATTGCTAATTGTTGTCCACCAAAAACCTGTACTTTAGCAACACCATTGATGGATGAGAACATAGGTTCCACAACACGAGAAAGGTAGTCAGTGAGTTCAGGGATAGAAAGCTGTTCACTTGAAAATCCGACATAAGCCACCGCAGTAGATTCGCCAGATGAAAGCTCGATAACGGGATCATAAGCTTGCTCAGGTAACTTATAACGTACCTGATTCACTTTCGCCATTACCTGCGTTAAGGCTTGAGTTGGATCGCGGTTTAATTCCATTCTGACGGTGACTAAGCTTTTTCCTTGAACAGAAGAAGAGGAAATATAATCAACGCCCTCAACAGAGGAAACGGCTTGAGTGATCGGTTGTGTCACAAATCCTTGCATCAGTTCAGATGATGCTCCGGGATAGTCTGTTGCAATCGTAATAGTTGAATTTTGCAACATAGGGTACTGGCGAATAGGCAGTTTACTGAACGCAAATGCGCCCAGTAAAAAAATCAGTGTGCTAACAACTAATGCCAAAACAGGGCGCCGAACAAAAATATCGGTAAATTTCATTATTAACTCCCGTTATGGCTTAATTGTCGCTGATTGAGCTAACGCTAATGTATCTTGCTCAATAGGTTCAATTGAGATGCCATCACTTAACTTAACTTGCCCTGAGGAAACAATTTGATCCCCAAGGGTTAAACCTTCTTTTATTTCGATCATGCCGTTGTAGCGCAATCCAACTTTCACAGAGACACGCTTAGCGATAAGGTTTTTTTGATTGTCAGATTGCGCTACAAACACGGTATCTCCATAGGCAGTATAAGTGACTGCCGTTTCCGGTACGGTTAATACCATAGGACTATCAGGAGAAGTAACTTGAACACGAGCAAACATGCCCGCTTTTAATTTATTGTCAGCATTTGGTAAAACAGCCTGTATTTGTACTGTACGAGAAGAGCCAATAAGAGGATCAATCGCATTTATTGAACCAGTAAAAATGATATCTGGGTAAGCATCGACTTCGATATTGATTGGCTGTTTTGTTGAAATTTTTGGTGCGGCTTGTTCATCAAGTGAAAAATTGAGTTTTAAATGGCTCGCATCGACAAGTGAAGCCACACGTTCACCAGCATTGAGATATTGGCCTTCATGAACAAGTTTTATCCCAACGATACCGTCAAAAGGGGCTTTAATTGCTTTTTGTGCAATTCGCGCTTTCACTTCTCGAATAGAGGCCACAATCATGTCGCGCTCTGATAAGGTGCTATCTAATTGCGCGGCAGCTGCGACATTTTTACTATAAAGTTGTCTTGTTCGAGAATAGAGTTTTTCTGCATTGGTTAATTGTGCTTGTAAGCGTAATAACTCGGCTTGTTCTGGCTCATCATTTAATTTAGCTAAAACTTGGCCTGCTTTAACAGTTTGCCCTGACTCAAAATTAATCACAGCAATTCGACCATTGGTTTCAGCGGCTAAATAGACTTGGCGTGCAGCTTCTAATTCCCCAACACCTTGCATATTGTTTGGTAATTTTGATGATTGTACAGTTGCCAATGCGACTTTTGTCGGAGGATAAGCAAATTGCTGTGTTTCATCATCTGATGATGTGGTTGCGTAAACCATTGCACCTGCACTGAGTAAAAAGAGTGAGGCACATACCGTAATAGTAAGTTTTTTATTCATTTTATTGCCGATCCCATAGTGAAAGTTTTTATATTTTTTATCGTTTTATGCGTTATTCTTTTTCCATAACGCTCTGAAATGACTAGCCATTGCCGTAGTGATTAATCCACCAATAACAGCGAGATGTTCTATTGCAAAAAACATCGACAACATGGCCTTGTCTCCCGTCATATTCCAAAAAGTATGAACAACCACGATAGTTAAAAATAAAAAGAGAGCTAAAGCGCCAGCACCTAGCCATAAATAGCGATCGAAAAGCACTAAAAGTGAGCCACAAAATAAGACGATCGCAGTGGCAATATTAAAAAACCAATCAGGTTCCAATCCCGCAGCGCGCATTTCCGCCAAACTATTCTCGTAATCAAAGACTTTGGCAAAGCCAGAAGAAAGAAATAAAACAAGGATAAGTAATCTAGCGATAAACCATAAAGAATGGCTTTCGAGAATACGTGCAATTGAATTTGGCATTCATCTGACCTCAATAATCTTAAAAAATAAGAACCAGCATCCCACTGACTTGACTTAATTTGAGGAGGGGACTATAAAACCTCAAGTTAAGTTGAGGTCAAGAGGGAAAAGTAAAAAATGAAAAAAGAAAAAATAGATTTCAATAGAGCACTTACCGTCGGTGAGGTAGCAAAAAGAAGTGGCGTTGCAATTTCAACGTTACATTTTTATGAAGAAAAAGGGTTGATAGAAAGTTATCGAAGTGCAGGTAATCAGCGCCGTTACCCACCAGTTGTATTACGTTACGTAGCGATTATAAAAGCTGCGCAAAGTACAGGTATTCCGTTAAAAGAAATTCAGGAAATACTAGGAAAATATCCACCAAACAGTAAATTGACCGCAGAACAATGGCACGAAATATCAACGGATTGGAAAGTAAGGTTAGATGAACGTATTCGCCGCCTTAAGAGACTACGTAATGGGTTAGATCATTGTATTGGCTGTGGTTGTTTATCGTTAAGTGATTGCCCATTACGTAATCCTGATGATATTTTAGGTGAAAAAGGGGCCGGTCCTCAGATCCTGTAATCAAAATGAAAACGAAGCGCTATCTGGTTTGAAAAAGCCTTCATAATCATCTTGGTTATCGGTCATACCTAATAAGTCGAGTGTAAATTGATGATAAAAACCTTGATAAGAAAGAAGTGAAATTAGTGCCTGATTAATGGCATCTTTATTATTATTATTTTCTAGTTCACTTGTTTGGCGAGCATAGATTAATAATGCAACTTGGCGCTTTTCTTTTAGAGTTTGATTGCCTTCATTTTTGACATCAAATTGGTTTAATAACGCCAATACATCTTTGGCACTATTAATTCTGGATCCTTTTAAGTATTGATAAAAAGAAGAATTCAATATGGCTATTAAAGGATCAGACTCTTTATTGTCGATCTGTTTTGATTCAGGTAAAGAGGGTTGTTCTCCATATAACACTTGTGGTTTTAAAGCATCAATCTTCATCATTATTATCCTCACTGAAGGTGCCACTTTGAGGGGGGACATTATCTAGTGTATCGAATGTATTAATAAATTTTATTAGGTTTTCTTTAATTTCTTGAGTAAAAACAGGTTGATAAGATTCAGTGTAAGGACGATGGAATTGTGCTTTAAGATCATCAATTAATAGGTTGGGATCAAAAAATGTAATTTGATCACCAGCATGAACAGCAATTGTTTTACTTTCATGAGAGAGCAATTCAATATCAAGCTTATTGAGCTTATTCCCAAGATAACGGCGTAATGTCACAGGAATGTCGAGTGTAATTTTTTTTTCTGAAGGTATTGTTGAAATTAAACGGTGTGTAATTTCAGTTTGAATTTCAGGTGAATCAAAAAATTGAGCAATCGTTGCCGTTAATTGTTCTCTTTGCTGAAACTCATATTGTGTCAGTTTCTCTTGATATTGAACTACAAAATTTAAGATATCCCCTAATAATACCCATAATCCTTTGCTATAGGCTTGGTTTGCTATTTCTTTATGATGTTCTTCTAGTTTGTTATTAAAATCTCGAATTATTTTTTTTGCCGCCTGCTTGGCAGCTAATTCTGTTTTATAAATATTATCAAGCTGTCGAACATAGCGAGCTCGTATTAATATACCTTCACAAGCGTATGTTAAAAGATCTTCAGGCAGAGAGCGCAGCATAATCTAGTACCAAAAGAAAAAGTGAATGAGATAAATAAAGTGATTGAGGAAGTTCAATCGATGAGGATTGAGGCGCAAAAAGTAATGTAAAACGCTGAGAAAGTGCGGTTGAAATTGAATTAATAAAATCAAATAGCAATTGATAGCCGATATTTATTGGTGCGATATTTTTCTGTAGGGTAATTATCTTTTTATCTATATTTAAAACAGGGTAGAGTGATAAAAACGCTTTTAATTGTGGCTCTAGTTGATAGTAATCATCCGATAACAAAAGTGTTTCTCTAGAGTGCAAATAACCTAAAAATAGAGCACAACGAGGAAGTAATGCCCAATGGGTAAAAATTTTTTCTACAATGATATCGATATCACAATCAAGCTGATTAATAAGTTGATATTGCTGAATTAACTGGCGATTAGCTAATTTCTGCCAGATTACACTTTCTTCTTTTGAAGCCAATACTTTGTAATCTGCATGGAGATAACTAAGGGGGTCATACATCACATTAGATATCATTTCGAATTGTTCAGACGTCAGATTTGTCATTATTCTCTTCTTTCAGTGCTTTTTTGCGTCGAAATATTATCAATGAAACTGTAATGATAGCGACGATCACAGCCAATACTAAGCTTAGAAATAACCAAGAATTAAAGAATGAATCAGAATTATTTTGATAATTCTGATTGTTTATCATATTGAATTTATTTATGTTTCTTGGGTATAACAAAACGGTAATATTATCCTCATTCATATCGTTAAAGGCATTATGAATAAAAGCACGAACATCGTCAGTTAGCTGGTTATTATCAAGCATACCCTCTTCATAAAAAACCAATGCTGAAGCATGAGGTGTTGGAATAATACGTTCAGTAGGAGAGATGGGATAACTCACATGAACTCTAGCATCAATAATATGATCAATAGTGAGTAATGATTGTTCTAATCGTTGCTCAATGGCTGAAATTAAACGTGCTTTTTCGGCTTGTGGCGATGATACTAATGCGTCTGATGGAAATAGCTGTGTGACTTCAATTCGAGATAGTGTGGGCAATTGATATTCTTCTAGAATTTGAATTGCAATTCCCATATCTTCTTTTTTAACAGAAACATCAAATAATCCTTTTCCTAATGCTTTACGCGTGCTGGTTATTTGGTGCTTCTGTAAAACAGCTTGAATTTCTGTTGCTTGCCTCTGATCCAAATTAGTGAGTAGTGATTGATCTTTACAACCACTTAATAATGGAAATAGGCAACATAATAATGCCAATAACAAATATCGCATTTTCATTACTATTGAGCCTTGAGTAATGTTTCAACAATATTCAGTGATTTTCTGGCTAAAGTACTCGCTAAATTCATTGTAATTGTATAGTTATTAAGCTTGGTTTGTAGCAGGGTATAACTTTGAACATCATTTAATTGACTTAATATCTTTAGCTTTTCTTGGGTCTGTTTTTCATACTGAAAGCTACTTGTAATCGTATTTATCATCATTGATGATAAATTATCATCACTATTATTGTTATCATTTGCTAATGTTGTTAAATTCACAGGAACAACAGGGGTAATTGCCATATATTATCTCCATTATATAAAAAATTAACGCATATTCCCGATAATGCTCATTGCTAAATCTTTCACAACTTTGATCGATGTGGATTGAGCATTACGTGTAATATTATATTCAGCAAGCTTGGCTTGATAATCAGCCAATGCAGCAGCATTTGATGTATCTGCTTTCAATGCATCTAGTGCAACTTTTAGTGCATCACTTTGGTTTTTAACTGGCTCTTGAAAATAGTCATCAATCTTATCAATAGAGCTTACATCGTCGGCAACAGGATAGGCTGGCATAATATTATTCCTCTAATTTCAATTTTAAGTTATTGCTTACAATTATCACTATTAACCTTGAGGGAAATAGCGATGTTGATTATCAAGAAAGATATATCCATTATCTTCTTGTAAGGTTGCTTTATTTTTCAATATTGGATTACTTATATTTTCACGGTAAAAGAGAAACTTTCTTCCAAAAATGGCCGTTTGTTTTTTGATATAAGTATCAAGTTTTCCTTTGTTATTTCTGTCTAATACATCATCAAAAATAAAGATTAAACCATTGTTTTTTTCTTCAATGGTATAACCTATTGTTTTTGTTAACTCTAGCGTGTTTATATCATTAATGATGTTTGGAATCGAAATTTCTTTAATTGTAGGATAACAATTTTTAGAAAAATGACTATTTATTGCATCAATGATTTTTAATTTCTCATTATCATTATAGTAAATAAAGTTGATAATGGGTTTAGCTTTATCTTTTAAAATTAAATGTATCTTTTTATTATTATTTCCAATTGCTAAATTTTCTATTTTTCTTTTATCTATATAAAAAACTTTATTTTCTGAATCACTATTTACTTTGGATGTAACGTATGAATCATCAAAAATACAATAATATCCATTTTCTCCTTGAAAACCTTTAAAATTTAAACTTTTTGATATGATGGGAGTGGTTGACTTTGCTATTGGTTTATTTATATAAAATATAAATACCATGAAAAATGGAATCAATAATGCCAATGATATAAGTATTTTTTTGCTAGTAATCCATCTCTTTTTATTATTTTTAAAATGAGATGGTTCAAGTGGAAAATCACTTTTATTACTGACTAAAAAGATAGGAATATCATTGAAATACACCGGTGTGTTTAGAGGTAATAAATATTCTTTACCGACTTCTTCTGGTATGAAGCTATGCTCAATTATATATTTATTATTTTCACTACTATTTTCATCAAGTATAATAGCGAGCTTTTTTTTACACACCTTATTATCACAAGGAATATAAATTACCATTTTTTCATTTTCTTCTTTCTTATCATTGATTTCTTCATTTTGTAAAAAAAATGAATAGTGATTAGGCGGTAAAGGAACAATGGCTCCTTTTAATGGACCAGAAAGAATATAAATGTAATACAGCATAGATTTAGCCTAATGATAAAATGTTATTAATTCATAATGTAAATATAGTTTAGTAAAATAGTCATTAAATTTCTTTTAAAAAAAAGCACATGTTTTTTATTTGATAGTGGGTATTAATATATTACTAGTACTTTTTTTAAATAATAAACCGAAAAAATTTGTTATTTATCTTTATAGTTAATAATTAGTAATATTATTGTAGTGTTATATAAGATGAAAACATAAGAATAAGTTTGTTGATAGTTTACTATCTTTAACTTTTTATTATTTAACAAGATAAGATGAGGTATTTTTTATGTTAATAAATGATATAAAAATAAGCGGTGATAAAAATATATTACTGGGGAATTCATTATTCTTTTGCATTCCTCTGAAGGATGATTATCCAGTCAAGATATATGATGAAAAAAAGACTAAAATTATAAAAGGAAAGGCTTTTATTTATAATTCAAAAAATGAAGATGTTATTTTTCAATCTGAAAATCAGTCATGGAAAATTGAGAAACGATCATTTTTTATTTGTGCAAGATTATTAGCATTTATTGATTATGCACGCGATTTTTCCAAAATGACGGCAATAGGATCAGAATTTGATATTAATCAGCAGATTTTTTATATAGAAGATACTAATAAATCCCTAGAATACGTATTAATAAATGAAGCAATAAAAGCAGAAAGCCAATTAGAACCTCTATTTGTCACAATAAGACATAGTGAAAGTTATTGGCTTATTTTACATCTTATTAGTTATTTAGATGAGAAGAAAAGTAATATTGCACAAATTGGAGAGCGCTATGGGGTATCAGGTACACATTTTAGACGACTATGTAAACGCTATTTAGGTAATTGTGGAAAAAGTCAATTACGTTCATGGCGTGCGGCATCTTCCATTTTAACCACGCTATCAACTGATGAATCATTAACACAAATTGCCGTCGATAATGGATTTAGCTCAGCGTCTCATTTCTCAAATGAAATCAAGACGCTATTTGGTATTACACCAACAGAATTTCGTCGAATTGGTCAGCATCTTTATGAAAATAAAAAATAAGATTTATTGTGTCATTGGGCTAGTACTTTGTTGTGGTTTTTCTTTTCAAATCCAAGCTGCGCAAGGAAAGGTTATCTATACACATCAGGTAAAAAAACCTGATGTGTTTATCGCTGTTGATACTCGAGTAGAACAGTTCTTTCTTGTGTTATCAGATAAATTAAATAAACCTTTTATTCTGAGTAGTGCTGTAAAAAAGGAGAGAGTAACTGGAAATTTTGATATTTCTTCACCAGAAGAAGCATTTGAATTGATGGTGAAACGTTTGTCATTACTCTATTTTAATGATGGAAAATCAATCTATATCTATGAGAGTAGTGAGATTTTACAAGAACTCTTTCAAGTAAAAAATATAAGCTTAGTCGAGTTAAAAGAGTATTTACAAGATGTGGGATTATATGATCCCCGTTATCCGTTACGTGCTGGGCGAGACCAACGTACTTTCTATATTTCTGGTCCTCCTGTTTATATTAAATTAGTCAAAGCTGCCGCTGAGTTTTTAGATAATGATGTACAAGAGCAAATTAATGAAAATACAAATAACCAAGTACCAGTGGGAAGTTCTCGTTATGGTGATGAATTTGTACAGATATTTCCATTAAAAAATACTTTTGTACAAGACAGAACTTATACCTTACGTGATGATAAAGTGGTACTGCCAGGAATTACTACTGTTTTACAGCAGTTATTTATGTCTTCTAGAGAAATAAAAAGAACAACCGTAGAGCCTCGTGAAACCCCAGAAAGTAACGATAGCCAGAAATACGATGAAGAGATAAATGATATTGAAGAAACTAATGCTCCTATTATCACTAAAGTAGGGCAATATAACGTCGAATTAGTGCCTTTACCGGGTTCAAATAGCCTTTTAGTGAAAACAAGTCGGGAAGGTTTGGCATTAATAGGTTCACTTATTACTCAATTAGATAAACCTAAAAGACAAGTTGAATTGTCATTATGGATAATCGATATCTCTAAAAATAAAGCAGATAGTCTAGGTGTTAATTGGCAAGCAAGTTATGGATCTGGTAAAGGCAGTTTCTTTTTTAATACAGCAAGTTTAAGTGCTGCATCTGGTTTTAACTTTTTAGGCAAAATTAAAGCATTGAGTGAAGATGGCGAAGCTCAAATGGTCTCTCGTCCGATCTTATTAACACAAGAAAATACTCCCGCTATTTTTGATAACAACACGACTTTTTATACTCAAATAAAAGGTGAACGAGTTGCTTCATTAGAATCAACAACATTTGGCACGATGATCAGTGTATTACCGCGTATCGGTAACTCAAATAAAGATATTGAGATGATCATTAATCTTGAAGATGGTGCAGAAAAAAAAGATGACAGCGGTGCTGATGAAAATGTTGAAAAACTACCAGTGATTAATCGTACCAATATTAGCACTGTTGCTCGTGTATCAGAGGGAGGAAGCTTATTAATTGGTGGATATACACGAGAAGATAATGTGAAAGCAGAAAGTAAAGTTCCTTTTCTTAGCGCTATCCCTTTAATAGGCGGAGCATTCAAATATGAATCTGACAATAATAAAAAGATGATACGTATTTTTATGCTACAACCCCGTTTATTAGAAAAAACACAAACTGAATTGTTAGGCTCTATCACTGAAAATCCATTTGAACCGATGGACAACAAAACATCTCAGGCATTAAAACAACTTCAGGCTTTTATGAGGTAATATCATGATTGCACCAATTAATACCTCTACTTTGACACATTCAACACCTAGTAGTATTGGTAAAAAAAGCCAACAAGAAACTGAGTACAAACAACCTAAAGTTAATGAAAATCAAAATTATCAAAATCAATTAATAGAGATATCTGACGATATGTCTATGGTTGCTACTCTTTTTTCTCAACGTTTTGGTCAACTATTAGATAAAAAAGCAAATAGAGGGCAAAGTACATTATATATTGCAGAAGAGGGCGCCGATAAAAAACTTGATAAAGTTATGATGTTATTTAGAAAATCAGGACGAAGTTTGCAAGAATTGCTTCAATATTTACGTAAAATGTTCCCTGATGAAAGTGATCTCGTTATGGTTTTACGAGAATTACTCAGGAAAAAAAAATTAGGGGCGCAATTAGATGCAGGAATTGAGAATGAGATAAATCATCTTCTTGAGGGAGAAAATGGGAAGCAAATTAGAGCCGGCATTAATATTGCTTTGCAAGCAAAAGCATTTGCTAAATTACTTTCTCTCGATGCTTCAACATTAAGAAATCTTTATCGTAGCTATATTAATCTTGATCTTGAGCCTATCTATTTTTTTAAAATGTGGATTGAAGATTATGACCTTAAACAATGTACTATTATTTTAAGTTTTCTAACACAAAGCTTAATTTGTGATATGCAATCACTTATGCCAAGTTGTTCTCAAAGTTCGGAGTTTGGTTATTTTCTTAATAGAGTTAATAAATTACGTACTTTATATAGCTTTATAGAAATAAATATAAAGAGATTAGAAACAAAAGATTTAAAAAATACAATAACTGAAAAAGATCTTTATCAATTGATTTTTTATGGTATGACATTTCCTGATGAAATGGAAAAGTACCTAATTTCTCTTTTAGAAAATGAATGGCTTAATTATTTAGTTAATATAAAAATGAAGTTATTGCAAGGGCTAAAAACAATGTTTAATAAATACCCTGAATCATTGTATTTATCTGATGATTTTAGAGATGAATGCCAAATAATTATACAGAAGTTTATAGATAATTATCTTCGACTAGAACAGTATCAACAAAGAAAATAATTTACGGATAATTTCTATGATTTATAGATTTCTATTGGCAATAAAAAATAGACCAGAGTTAATCGTATTGTCGGTTATGATTTTGGTTATTATTATGTTAATCATACCTTTGCCGACTTATATTGTAGACTTTCTTATTGGGCTGAATATTACTATTTCTTTACTTATTTTCATGAGTTCATTTTATATTACTCGAATATTGAACTTTATGACCTTTCCTGCATTATTACTGATCACAACACTTTTTCGACTTGCTCTTTCTATTAGTACAAGTCGATTAATATTATTAGATGCAGATGCAGGTGAGATAATTACTTCATTTGGTGAGTTTGTTATCGGTGAAAATTTAGTTGTTGGTTTCGTTGTTTTCTCTATTGTCACCATAGTGCAATTTTTGGTTATTACTAAAGGTTCAGAGCGAGTTGCAGAAGTTGCTGCTCGTTTTTCTTTGGATGGAATGCCCGGAAAACAGATGAGTATCGATGCTGATTTAAAGTCTGGCATTATTAATAACGAAGAAGTGAAAATAAGAAGAAAAGAATTAGGACAAGAAAGTCAGTTATATGGTTCTTTTGATGGTGCAATGAAGTTTATTAAAGGTGATGCAATTGCTGGCATTGTGATTATCTTTGTTAACTTAATTGGAGGGATCTCTGTTGGTATGGCTCAAATGGATCTCTCAATTTCACAGGCACTACATACTTATACACTTTTAACCATTGGTGATGGGCTTGTTGCACAAATTCCAGCATTGCTGATTTCTATTAGTGCTGGCTTTATTGTCACTCGTGTTGGCGGTGAAAATAATAATCTTGGTTTTAGCATTATGAACGAGCTACTTGCACAAGATTTTGCTCTATTAGTGACTGCAATCCTCGCTTTTGTCATCGGATTTTTGCCTGGATTCCCAACCCCCGTATTTCTTATCTTATCTGTGATATTGGGTGGATATTTCTTTAAAAAACAATGGAAAAGTAGGAGAAAAGAAACGATAACAGATAATAAAAAAGATAAGAATGAAGATAATGATTCAGATACTGATGGTAAAAAAGGGCTTATTTCAAATTTGTTTTCAAATAAAAATGAGTCAGAAGATGAAAATAGTTTATTAAAAGAGAATATCACATTATCTCAAGCAGAAACATTGCCCTTAATTATTACGATTTCTTCTAAAAAGAAAGCATATCTTTCAAAGCTCGTTTTTGAAAAATGGTTAAAGAAAGAATTTATTTTACAATATGGTGTATTGCTTCCTGATATTATTATTCATTATTCAGATAAAATTGATGATAATAAAATAATTATTTTAATAAATGAAGTTAAGGCAGATGAATTTTATTGTCCTTTCCCATTTATTCATATTGCAAATCCTAATGATGAATTTTTTTCTTTAGGTTTTAAATCGATAAGGATAGAGGATAATAATATTGAACATTATTGGGTTAATAAAAATGATAAAGAAAAGTTAGAATTAATAGGTTATCAATTAGAACTAGCAGAAGATTACTTTTATAAAAAATTCTCTAATTTGATTACGTTGAATATTGTTGAGTTTTTAGGTATACAAGAAACAAAAAATATTCTTGATAAAATAGAAGAGAATTCTCCAGAGCTTTTAAAAGAGTGTTATAGACAAGTTTCTATTCAACGAATTAATGATGTTTTACAACGTTTAGTGCAAGAAAAAATCCCTATTAGGAATATAAAAACTATTATAGGTGGTTTAGTACAGTGGGGAAGTAAAGAGAAGGATCCAATGCTTTTAACAGAACATATTCGTGCTCTACTTTCGCGTTATATTAGTTATTTTTTTTCAAACGATGGCAGACTTAATGCAATTATTTTATCTCATAATGTAGAAGAGATAATTCGAGGTGGAATAAGACAAAGTTCTTCAGGAACCTTTTTAAATTTAGAAACTGCTGAACTTGATATGATCATAGAAAAAATATCTACAGCTGTTGATGAAATTAAATATGTACAAAGTTATATATTTTTAACAGCAATAGATATAAGGCGATTTGTTAAAAAACTAATAGAAACACAATATCCACAATTATCCGTTTTATCTTATGATGAAATTACATCAGATATTGAAATTAACGTTTTACAATCTATTTAGGAGAAGTTATGTCTTTTGATCTAGCAAGTTTAATTATGGATGCTATGAATGTAATTGGGAGAAATGATTTATTCTCAGAAGGGAAATCTGTTGATAATCATTCAACAATCACAATTAGCTTGGGAGATATGCCGGATATAAATTTATTAGTTGTTGATGAAGTTCCGATGGTCTGGTCTGTGCTTGGTGAATATAATGAAAATTTGTTATCACAATGTAGTGCGCCATTATTATTAACTAGCATTAATAATCAAACGGAAAGCTTTTATCCTGGTCAACCTGCTTTAGTGAAAGTTGAATCTGAATTAGAGTTGCGAGCTTCATTTATGCCTATTGCTTTGCAAAATGGTGAGTCAATGGCAAAAGCAATAGATGAGTATTTTCAAATGATGAATACCATCCACCAACAATTCATTAATTAAAAAATGAATAACGTATTTTCAATATTTCATCATGCAGCTCATCCTATACGAATACAAGGCAATATTCTTGAAGTGATGTTGCATGGTGTATTTATTGGAGAAATTTGCCTATTAAAAGATTCTATTATTAATGGGGAAATCGTTGGTGAAGCGATTGTAATTGGCTTTCGCAACGGTATTACGATTT
Source organism: Proteus sp. G2618 (assembly GCF_009915995.1). Lineage (NCBI taxonomy): Bacteria > Pseudomonadati > Pseudomonadota > Gammaproteobacteria > Enterobacterales > Morganellaceae > Proteus > Proteus sp. G2618. The sequence goes on from NZ_JAABNI010000012.1 coordinate 90,434, forward strand.
TAAGTATGATGGGAAGCTCACAAGGTTATTCTTTGCAAATAATCGTAGTACCAACTGGTAATGCATTTTCTGTCGCTTTAAGCCCTAATATTTTAGGGAGTATGATTGATATAAAAGGTAATTATTTATTACGCTTCAATGATAAAAAAATGGTAGAGGAAAACTTCTATTCATATTTGCCTATTGATGGTCATCCTCCCTCATTTAGTGATCGTCGCCCTATCACAGAAATATTTGAATCTGGTGTTCGAGCAGTTGATGGTTTATTAAGCTGTGGATTAGGACAGAGAATGGGGATCTTTGCCAGTGCAGGAACAGGTAAGACTATGTTGATGAACATGTTTATCCGTTTCTCTCAGGCTGATATTTTTGTTATTGGACTTATTGGTGAAAGAGGCCGAGAAGTTACCGAATTCGTCGAGGAATTAAAAAAAGACAAACGATGTGAAAAAACGGTATTAATTTGTTCTACCTCCGATCAACCTGCAATAGAACGTTGTAATGCGGCATTAGTTGCCACTACGGTTGCTGAATATTTCAGAGAACAAGGTAAAAACGTCGTATTATTTATTGATTCTATGACGCGTTACTGTAGAGCATTAAGAGATGTAGCTCTTACAGCGGGCGAACTTCCTGTTCGTAAAGGTTATCCTGCTTCTGTCTTTGATAAATTACCCGCAATTTTAGAAAGACCAGGCGTGACTCATCAAGGCTCCATTACGGCATTTTATACTGTCTTGCTCGAAAGTGATGATGAACCAGATGCCATCGGTGAGGAAATCCGTTCTATCCTTGATGGACATATCTATCTTTCACGAAAAATAGCTGCTTCAGGCCATTATCCAGCTATTGATATTTTAGGAAGTGTAAGTCGTATTTTTCAGCAAATAACGGATACTGAACAACAAAAAGCCGCATTAAAAATAAGACAAATATTGATGCGTTTGCAGGATATTAAATTATTACAAGAATTGGGCGAATATCGTGTAGGTGAGAATGAGTTAAATGATATGGCCGTCAATAAGCAATCAGCAATAGAGGCTTTTCTTATTCAGTCATTTAAAGAAAAGGCAGAATATCAACAAACACTAAAGCAACTTTATGCGCTTACCTCTTAATCAGCAATATTTGATAAATGCCATTGCAAAGCGCCAGCAAAGAATAGAGAAAGAACAACAAAAGTATCAAAAATTAATAAAAGAAGCAGAAATTAAAAAAGAAGAACAAGCCTCACTGGCATCGGCATTAGAAAAAGAGATCCCATTTTATGAAAAAGCAGGAAGTTATTCGACGCTCTCTTTAAATCAACAGAAACGTAAACAAGCGATTGTACTAGCTTCGTTAAATATATCTATTACGCAAATTAAAGAAATAGAGCATCAATTAGAAAAGCTAAAAAAAGGGAGTTTATTTTTAAAAAAAGAAAGAGAAGTGGTAATCAAAAAACAAAATAAAATGAAGCGTTATCTTGAAAGAAAAGCATTAGAAAAAGAGTTATATATTGAAAGATTAGAAAAAAATGAAATTCAGGAGATGGTGTTGTATGATATTCATAAAGACAGATAATTTAATATTAAATAGATGTTTAATAAATGAACAAAGTAATGAGGTTAAATCTACTTTTTCTAAAAAATCATCACCATTCTCTATAGTTGTTGAGTTGTTGAATATTGAAAAAGAGAAATTTTCCTCTGAAGAGTTTAGTAAAATAAAACAAAAACTAGATTTTTTTCATAATCTTAATTATAAGAGAACTACTGATATAAAAGAAATTTCAAAAATAAACTCTAATAAATCAGTTGATGAATTAGAAGATAAAAAAGAAAAAAGAGAAGAAAGTGAATATTTGAATATAGAGGGGTTATTATTAACTCAAAGAAAGATATATTCACAAATTTGCTCCTTTGAAAAAGGATGTAAAATAGAAAAAAAAAGCTTATTTCATTATGGAAATAAACCAAATCATGTCGCTAATAATGTTATAATTGAAAATGATTTAAATCTACCGATAAGTTTAAAATCTAAGCAAGAAAAAAAAACTGATATTTCTGCAGATAAAAACGAATTAAAAATAAATCCTAATAATTTAACTCATAGAGCAAAGGACGAAAAAGTTAATCAAAAAGCAGAGAAGCAAAACGAGACTAATAAAATTAATGAGCATATTGAAAATGAACGTTATCCTAATGAATTAAAAACGAAAAAAATTAAAAATAAAATCACATTAAAAATTGAAGAGAATAAATTAAATACTAAAAATGATTTAATTGTTGAAAATAACAATCTCTTTGAAAAAGATAACTATCAGAATAATAAAGAAATAAATAACAAATCCATTAAAAAAGATGTTGAAAATAGAAATTCAAATGTAGAAAATCTAAGTGGCATTCTCCCAGCTAGTTACATAAAACCTGAATTTCAACAAGCTTCATCAGGATCATCATCTTTTAAAAGAATACTTGATATACCCGCCTTTAGTATTCTTTATAAAAAAGTATCCGTAGTATCTCAGCCTCCTAGTATTACTTATGTTTTTAAAAAATGGGGAAGTGAATTTCATCAAATGAAAGTGAATTTTGATATTGACAAAAAGATCCAATTAATTGCTTCTACTGGGCGAGTTTATCAATCTTCTTTAGAAAATTTTAACCAATATCAAGGTCGATTATCTCTTTTATTAGAGAATGATAATAGTCACTGGCATATTAATGCGATAGATCCTTCTTCTGAAAATAAAGAAGATGATAAATGATAAAGTTAGATCTTAAAAATAGTATTAACAAGAAAGAAGATAGCTATTTAATGAATATTTTATCATCTTTATATACATCTCAGTTACCTATTTCTTCGGCTCATTACTTTAAAATAAAGGGTAATAATACATTAGGTTCATTTACAGGTATTGTCGAAGTTAGTCAAGTAATGGATAAAGTTTATCCGGAGAAGAAAATAGATTGGGAGCTTATTCCGGAAGCTTATCTCTATACACTGTTCTCACAAAAATGTTCACAAATATTGTTTCCTTTTTCGAAAGAGCCTGTGTCATTAATCGTTGATAATATCTGTTTAGGAGATCAAGAAAAATCTAGCTATCCCGTTATTAATACTGAAATTGGTGACATATTTATTAGTTCCTTTGATCAATATTATGAATGGATATTGTCATCAAAAAATAAAGTTAGTGCTATTGCTCAATATCAGTTTGGCAAAAGCACAATGTCATTTTCATTATTAAAAACGCTCTCTTTGGGCGATATCGTGCTGATTGATAGCGTGGATTTTTCACTCATTATTGGTGAAAAAAAATGGATGCGTTATCGGTGGCAAGAAGGAGAAAATACTGTGACTTTAGATGAAAAGTTATTTGCTAATGAAGCAGAACATGAAGAGTTAGTTGAAGATACGGAAATTACATTACAAAAAAATATAGAGCTAAAAGCGATTAAATCTATTCCAGTGACTCTCTCTTTTTTGCTTGCAAGTAAAATGATGTTACTTGAACAAATTGAAGAATTAACACCGGGACAACAAATTATTTTACCTGATAATGCATTACGTCATATTACATTAATTGCTAATGGCGTTGCTATTGCTCAAGGGGAATTAATTAAAGTTGGTGAGCGATTTGCTGTTGAAATTCAACGTGCTTATTTAAAGCAAGATTAAAGATATGGAAAGTTCAACAACACTCATTTTAACATTAGCATTAGCCACATTAGCACCTTTCATCATTGCTGCTGGGACTTGCTATTTAAAATTTTCTATTGTGCTTGTTATGACTCGTAACGCTTTAGGGGTTCAACAAGTACCTTCAAATATGGTGCTTAATGCGATTGCATTAATGATGGCTCTATTTGTGATGACGCCAATAGCAAAAAATACCTATCAATATCTTATTGAAAATCCAATTGATATAACTTCTCCGAATTCATTTGAACAATTTTCAGATGATGCGTTAGTGGAATACAAGCGATATTTATACAAATATTCTGAGCCTGAATTATTAGATTTTTTTGAACAAGCACAAGGTAATCGACCTGATAGTTATGGTGATAAAGAAAACATAGAAAACTCGTTATTATCGTTGCTTCCCGCTTATGCATTAAGTGAAATAAAATCTGCTTTTATCATTGGATTTTATCTCTATTTACCTTTTATTGTTATTGATTTGGTCGTTTCCTGCATTCTATTAGCTTTAGGTATGATGATGATGAGTCCAATTACATTATCCGTACCTTTGAAATTAATTTTATTTATCGCTATGGATGGTTGGACTCTTCTGGCTAAGGGATTAATTAATCAATATCTTGACCTCATGGCGGTAAGATAATGGATATGGTCTATGCTGCAAATAAAGCTGTTTATTTAGTGATATTACTTTCAGCTGCACCTATTGCAATAGCAACATTTATCGGATTGGCAATAGGCCTTTTACAAACCATCACCCAAGTCCAGGAACAAACATTACCTTTTGGTGTAAAGCTTGTTGGTGTTTTTGTTTGCCTGTTAGTTACTATGGGTTGGATGGGTGATAAAATATTAGTGTATGCCAAAGAGATGATGACGTTAGGATTAGCAGGATAAATGAAATGTTAATACTGCTAGGGTATATACAGGTTTATTTAGTTGATCTCTTTCTCCTTGTTGCTAGGTTATTTCCTACTTTTCTTTTTATTCCTTTTTTAAATAGTCGGGTACTCAATAGCCAGCTTTTAAAGTATATTATTATTTTTTATATTGCTATGGGAATCAAGCCAAGTATTCTAATTACTGATGAAATAAGAAATACATGGGAAATAATAATTTTAAGTGAGTTAATTCTTGGGATCTTAATTGGACTTCTGTTTGCTACACCTTTTTGGATTGCATCTGCTTTTGGTGAATTTGTTGATAACCAGAGAGGAGCGAGTATCGGGGATACAATTAATCCAACAACAGGAATTGAATCTTCTGAATTTGCTTCATTGACTGGGTTATTTTGTGCGGCTTATTTTTTATCGGTAGGAGGACTAACCTCATTAATGAGTACGATAAAAGATAGCTATGATGTATTTCCACTTGGTTATTTTAATAAAGAGATTGGTTATTCTTTTATTGGTCATTGGCTGAATGACATGATCCGCACTGCAATTATTTTAGTATCGCCAGTTCTTATTATTATGTTTTTAAGTGAAGTTGCGTTGGGTGTTTATTCTCTCTTTTGCCCTCAATTAAATGCTTTTTCTCTGTCATTATGTATAAAAGGAATTATCGCATTTATATCTCTACTTTTGTTCTTTGCTTCAGCAATGACAACAGAGCTGTATGAATTTTTTAATAATAGATATTTTTATACTATTTTCATGAGTATTTATCATGGCTGAAAAAACAGAGAAACCCACCCAGAAAAAACTCGATGATTCTGCAAAGAAAGGGCAAAGTTTTAAAAGTAAAGAATTAACATCAGGGCTTGTTTATCTTATTGGTATTATGTATTTATTTCATCAAGTTAATTTAGATGAATTTAGTCATTTTTATCAATCTCTTTTGCTTCATCCAACAAATATTACGCTAAAAAGTTATATTAATGTAATATCAAAATTATTCTTTGATATTATATTACCAATACTTGCTGTTACTTTTTTATCTGGAGCAATTCCTTCCTTATTTGAGTCGCGTTTTAAGCTTGCTACTGAAGCTATTAAACTGGATCTTAATCATATAAATCCTATCTCTGGATTTAAAAAAATATTTAGCATAAGAACAGTTAAAGACTTTTTAAAAACATTATTATTTATAGTTATATTTTTAGTGACTTGTTATGTTTTTATTATTTTACATGGTTCTGAAATATTTATATTATATCGTACTAATTTAAATATTATTATTGATAAGTGGTGTTCACTTGTCATTAGCTTTATATTTGTTTTTTTTATTCTCTCAATACCTATTCTTATTCTAAATATTATTGCTGATTTTTTTATTTTTATGAAAGATATGATGATGGAAAAACATGAAGTTAAGCAAGAAAATAAGAATATGGAAGGCGATCCTGAAATAAAATCAACACGCCGACAGCTACATCAAGAATTATTGGATGAGCCGATGAAAAAAGTGATCCGTGATTCATCAGCCGTTATTGTTAATCCTACTCATGTGGCAGTAGGTATTTATTTTGATCCCGAAAATGGCATCATGCCATTGGTATCATTAAGTTGTATTAATGATAAAGCATTAGCCGTGAAAGCTTATGCTAAGAAAGTGGGTATACCCGTTATTCGCTATCCTGAATTAGCGAGAAAAATTTATCATAAATATCATTTATTTGAAGTAATGATAGATCAAGATCTATTAGATGTCATGGATATTCTTATTTGGCTTAAGAGAATTGAGATTGACGGATTATTAAGAGAGGAAATGGATTATATAAATCACCAATAAATCCATTGAATGCATTCATAATTTAATTATAAAAATAATATATTTATATTTGTAAATATAGGCGTGTGTTTTATTAAAGAAATTAAATAATGAATAAATTATTATTTAATTATTAATTATTCATCATAGATGAAAGGATTAACATCATGTCAGCATATAAAAAAATGTCAGAAAAAGAGCTTGATCAATTAGCAAGCTATATTGTTTCTATTGCTCAAAACGGGGCTTCACTCAAGGATGAGAGCACGATCCCAGAAGGATTTATGGAAGGAATTTATTCATTTGCATATGACTTTTACCAGAAAGGAAAACTGGATGAAGCCGAAGCTATTTTTAAATTTTTATGCCTCTACGATTTTTATAATGTTGACTATATTATGGGGCTCGCCGCGGTTAAACAATTAAAAAAACAGTATCAAGTCGCCATTGATCTTTATGCATTAGCTTATTTGAATGCAAAGGATGATTACAGACCAGTCTTTTATGCGGGGCAATGTAATTTATCATTAGGTGAAAAAGAAAAAGCTAAATATTGTTTCGATCAGGTGTCAAAAAATATCAATGATCTCTCTATAAAAGAGAGAGCCGATGTTTACTTAGGATCTTTAAAAGATGTGCCTCTTGTTGTTTTGAATACCGAGAAGGAAGAATAGCATGATTAAGGTTTATGATAACACAATATTATCTACACCTTTAACTTCTAAAGAGATAGATAAAATTACTAAAGATAACGTACAGCAAGCACAACAAATTAATGCGGCAAGTGAGCATCTTGTCGCATCACAATTCAAAGAAAAAGAAAATAATTTTTTAGCACCTTCACTTCGTGTGCCATTAGAGCAAAAAAAGAATAATCAAAGAATTAATATTAAAGATGATATTAAATATAAAATAAATGTTTTTTCAGAACAAAATGAAAATAATAATGAGACATTAAATTTTAATGAGATAAATAAAGTTAATAAAAGAAACAAAAAACTTAATATTCTTAGTGAGGAGAAATATCTATATAACAAAAAAGTAGAGGGAAAATTAAATACATATAAAAATAAATCATTACTACCTATACCTTCAGAGCCAATTAAATTAGAAAATAATAAAACAAGTAAAGATTATGATTTTTTATTCTTACAATTATCTTATCAAAATGTGATCCATCAAAATGTTTTAAATAACATTAAAGATCCAGATAAACTTGAGTACTATCTGGATAAGTTAGATAAACTATCTAAAGGCATTGATGGTTTAAAAGAACAAATTAATTCAGTTTTAGATGAAGTAAAAAATACTAAAAATGCTTATGTTGATTATTGGATGGAAATTTATAATCAGCTAAAAGATAATAATTTCAAAACAGAAGCAGAAGTTGAAAAGTTTTTAAAAAACAACAATATCCCAAGCTCATTAATTAAAGAATTACTCTCTGGAAATATTAAATCGAAAGAAGATACGGAAAAGTTACTTGAAAAAGCTTTTCCATTTATGAAGTTGCCTGATGATCTTTCAAAAATGTCATTAGATGAATTAGATAAATTATATGGAAAACTATCTGATTTTTTTGATGAAGCTTTTAAATATATGCCTAACGTGCCTATAAGCGACGATAAGATAAATAAAATTACGTCACATAGAGAAGAATTAAAAGCATTAATAAATAAGAAAGAAAATGAGTCAATTAAAGAAAAGCTGGAACAAATAAAAGATACCTATAGAACATTAACGCTTTCACAAAGTGCATTAGAGCTTGAAATAATGTCTGACTCATTATCAGGAATGGCATTGTTAACTTTTTTGTTGGCGAAAACAAGAGAATTAACATTAAAAGTAATGTTACAGCGAACTGAAAGTGAGCAAAAACTCTTTGAAGAAATGCAGGAAGTCACTGAAAAAACATTAAAAGATAAAATAGAAGATCAAAAAGCTCAAATTAAAAAGCAAGAGGAGATTCAATTTTGGGCTGGCATTGGTTTAAAAATTTTAGGTGGATTACTCGCACTTGTCGCAGGTATTGCTTCTATTTTTACAGCAGGTGCTTCAATGGCATTAATGGCTGTTGCGGTAACATTATTTGTCGCTGATGTGGCGTTAACTGTCGCTGATGAAGTATATCAAGCTATACATGATAAATCGTTTATGGACGAAATAATGGCACCTGTTTCAGAAGCTATTATGAAAGCGATAGATTCCATTGTTGATTTTTTAGCTGATGTAATTAATAGCACTATAGATGGATTAAAGGGATTGGGCTTAGATAAGAAAATGATTGAGGAGATGAAAAATTCAATTCAAGAAAAACTGAAAATGGCACTAAAAATAGCTATTACTGTTATTTTATTTGTTGCTGCAATGGCATTAAGCTTTGTAATTGGTCCTGCAATGAAAGGTATGACCAATGTTGCAAATAAAATATTTAATCAACAACTCAGAGATACATTAAAAAGAATATTGCATGATGCATTAGAATCTATGATGGGAAAAATGATTAAAGAAATCATTGTGCAAGCACTTGAAGAAGTAATGGAGAAAATTAATAAACAACTGACTAAGGATATTTCACAGAAAGCTATCACCATGTTAAATCGTACGGTGGTTATTTCTAAATTGGTAAACTCAACGGCAACAAATGCAGTTAATATTTATAGTAGCATTATTTCTGCAAAAATTTTGCAATCTATGGCAGATAGTAAAAAGTTGGAAGCCATATTAAATCTAATTCAAAAATTGATGGATAAGATAATGGAAAGTTATCATGAAAATATTGATACTTTAACTGAGATTTTAAAAAGCATGAGTGATAAATCTTCAGTGAGTAATAAATTAAAGTCAGATATTATAAAAAATATATCTATTTAATAAAGTCTATTTTTTCGAGGTTTATATATGAATATGAAAGTCAATAATGATTTTAAATTATTTAATAACTCTAAATTAGAATCGAGTGATATTAATGAGACTAAAAACTCTCTTAATGAAGAACAGTTACAAAGATTAATTGAACCTAAAGTAAAAGAATTTATAGAAAAAACAAAAGAAAATATAATACCAATTTTGTCAGAGCCAGAAGTAAAAACACCCACTATAAAAGACATATTAAAATCACTTGAAGTAGATAATGATAATGATATTTATGATCATATTAAAACTGAAAGCCTAGGAACGTTTGATTTTTTATCTGATGATATGATGAAATTAATTAATTTAATGGTTAGATATTTAGAAGCAATGATTAAGAAGTTTGAAGCATCTAGAGAAATGGGTGTTATGTTAATGAATGTAGAATTAAATATAGCAGAACAAATAAAAGATAATTTAAATAAAAAAGCAAATATTATGGTAGGTGCAGCCATTACTAGCGCAGGTATTTCAATGGCAATACATGGTATGGGAGCATTTGTTTCAATTAAAGGGATGGGAAAAAATCTAATAGGACACTCTAACCCTACTATGATTACTGGTAATCTAGTGACTACAACAGCAGATCCTTTGGCAAGAGTTGCAGATCAAACGATGCAGTCTCAAGGGATCATACTTGATGGTAAACAAAAAGTATTAGAAGCGAGAGGAAGTATTAACAATCATGTTATTAATAATAATAATGAAATGCAAAGAGAAGTTACTGAAATTATCAAAGCCTTAGTACAAGCTATTGAAGCTGTTATTCATGCTCAGCAAGATGTTGCTTCTGCTATTGCTTCAAAAGTATAAGAGGATAATTTTATGTCTAAAGCTATTGATTCAGGGATGTCTAATATAGCTGAGTATTTGGAAGTATCTTTATCAACGAGTGATGGTATTTCCATTCCTAAACGTAAAATAAAAAATTTCGATGAAATGGAAAGTTTACTTATAAATATAAGACGAGATTATAAAAATTTTGATCTTAATAGCTGGCTGATATGTAATGATTTAAAAGGAAAAACAGAGAGAGAAATATTTATCTCTCTCTCTGAACAATATAATAAAAATATTATTGGGAATAAAAAATGTTTGAATTCCATAGATAAATTATCACCACTGATAAAAGAAAAACTTTCTAATGATAACTATCCTACTGATTCATTGAGTGATTTCTTTCATGAAGTCAAACAATCCATTATTGTTGGTAAAAATGATTATTTAGATGTATTTAAATCTATTTTTTCTAATTATATGGATTATGTAAGAGAATTAAGAACGGCGATAACATCACTAAGTAAATATACCAAGGCAGGGAAAAAAGATGGGTATATTGCTGTTAATTTCATTGAATTCACAAGAGTATTAGAAAGTTTTAAAAATGAATATAATAGAAAAAATAAAGAGAAATTATTTTTTAACACTAAATTGTTTTTTGAATATCAGTATGATGGTAGTTATATAAGACACTTAAATAATCATAAAATAAATTATTCAAATAAAAAGCAAGTTGATCATGCTTTAAATGCAATAAGTAAATTGTTAATGGATGTAAAAGGAATTATACCAGCGAAAAAAGAAAATTTATTATCAGAGTGGAATAATATTGATGTGGATTTTTTTTATTATATTTCATTAAATGAATTAAATAAGATCTTAGATATAGTTAATGATAAAATAAGTAAAGAAAAAGAAATGACGAATGATGAAATAGAAAGTAAAAGAGAAGGTTTTATAAATGAGTATGTTAATAAATATCCAAAAATGGTTTTAAATTTTATTAATATGGATAAAAAAACAATTCTAAAACAAGCTGAATTCTATGCTAATGAAAATATAGAAAAATTAAAAAAAGAAAGAGATGAGAAGAGATTTAAAAATATCTTACAAACGGAATTTGATCTATTTAAAAAATCACTTGATGCTTTAGAAAAAAAGATAAATACTAATTTGGATGAACTTTCTAAAAAATATAGTTCAGCAAATAGTAATTATGATAACTTTGTGAAAATTGTCAGCAGTACAATTAATACATTACTAGAGATGGCAAAAGGTTTTTTGCGATTCTAAATTTTATATATTTAAAATTAAAAATTATTTATTAGAGAAAATTGTCCAATAATGCTAACACAGTATGTGATTTTAAATTCCTGTTTAAAATGACTTACTTTATTTAATTAATATTAAGAAGGTTAATGCTATGGATGCTACTATTGATTGTAATTTTTCTAAAAATAATAAAGTATACTTAAATTCTCAATTGTCTAATTTAATAGAATGTAATCAAGATGAATTTTTAATTAATTCTCGTTTATTATTCGAGTATATAAAAAGAGAGTATCAATATTTTTTTCTTAATGATTCTAAAGAAAATAAAAAATTAGAAAATAAATCTCAAAAAGGAAAATATCTTTCTCTTGATGAAGACTATGTGAAAAATTATATTAATAAAAAAAAGTGTTTAGATGAAATTAATGATATCTCTCGAGATATAAAAAATGCTCAATTAAAGAAAAATTATCCAACAGATTCATTGCATGATCTCTTTAATGATGTAAAACAATCCATTGCCGTGGGTAAAAATGACTACTTAGATGTATTTAAAGAAATATTCTCTAAATATATGGATTTTGTAAGAGAGTTAAGAGAAATATTATCTGAATTAGGTAATGCTACTAAGGCTGGAAGTAAAGATGGATATATCAATATAAATATTGATGAATTGCTTTATAAATTGAATGTATTAAAAAGCAAGTTGAATAAACCTGGGTTTTTTAGCGTATGGATGTTTTTTAATAAGGATGATGATGGCCGATTTTTTAGAATAATCAATGGTGAAAAAGTCTATTATGAAAGTAATACCGATGCTGATAACGCTGTGGACGCAGTAGATAAATTACTGAGTCAAATCAAAGGCATTACATCACAAAAAAATGATAATTCAGGAACGACTAGACCTAATATTTCTTTTTTATTTAATGTTGGATTAGATTTATCAGGGCTAGATAAATTAATTGATTATTTAAAACAAATGCCGCAAGGTGAGCATGATATATTACAAACTGAGTTTGATTTATTGAAGAAAACGTTAGATGCCTTTGAAAAAGGTGTTAATACAAATCTTGATGAACTTTCCAAAAAATATAGTGCAGCCAATAGTAACTATGATAATTTTGTGAAAATAGTGAGTAGTACCATGAATACATTATTAGAAATGGCAAGAGGATTTCTTAAATTTTAATTTTATATAAAGTAATTTTATGGAAAGTCAATTTATTTTAGGGATAAGAACGAGCTGATAGAGTATGAATATCAGCTCTTTACTTTATAACGAATGGTTTAAATTAGAATTTATATTCTACACCTAACCAGTAATTACGACCATCTTCCATATAACCTTGAGTATATTCATAAGATTTATCAAAAAGGTTATTAATAGAAGCATTAGCAGAAACGCCATAACCAAATTCATAATCTAAACGAAGATCAGTTTTTACATAACCTGCTAACTTGTCATTTTCATCAATGCGATTATAAGTCCAACCTTGTGCTTCTTCGATAATGGTAAAACGGACTTGTTCAACAGGAATAAATGTCATCCACATATAGGCTTTATGTTTTGGTAAACCTTCAACATGCGCTACTTGTTTTGGATCGCTATGAATATAGCTGTAGTTTAAGCCAAGCTCTAACCAATCAACCACATTACCTTTAGTACCTAAATCAAGACCAACATAGTCAACACGTCCGCTATTTTGGTTTTGGAAGAATGCTTTGCCATTACGATAAACCGTGTGTGCCATAATCGCATCACTGATACGGTTATAGTAAATGCTGGTTTGGTAACCCCATTTATCTGTAATGTGTCCTTCATAGGTTAGGTCGAAAGATAATGCACGTTCAGGATCTAAATCTGGATTGATAATTCCTTTTGATCCATCTTTTGGTTTTTCAGTGGTGTAACGCTCTTTTTGTGTCGGGAAGCGGCTGCGATCAGAAACAGAGAAACGAACGTTATCATTATTGGCTAATGAATATTTAGCCATTATCTCCCAGTTAAAGGCGGTTTGCTTATTATCATCAGCCCCTTTATCAGTATCAACACTGTCACGCCAGTCGTAGCTAATTGCACCTACTAAATCGAGATCATTAGTAGCTGCCCATTGATATTCTGTCGCTAAAGACCATGTTCTGTCTTTATAACGCATCCAATCACCATTTTTTTCTTTTTGAGAACGGTGAACGTCATCTTTCCAGTGTGCAGCAAAAGAGAGGAGGTCACTTTCACGTGTATCTATACCTAACTGTAATGCAGCACCGGTGCTGTAATCGTCATAGTGACTATAGTCTACGGTATTACCTTTTTTAGGGTACATATAGAGGGTATTTTCGAACTTATCGTGGTATGCACGGCTTTGCAGATTAATACCATCAGTGATTTGAGTGATACCGCTATAGTAGTAACTCTCTTTGTTGTAATCTGGCCATGCCCAATATTTATATTTACCTTTTGCATTAGCAGAAGTATTTGGTGGGCTATTTTTTTCACCGTCCTGTTTTACATAAGTCAGGGTATATTCGTCAGAAGCGCGTGGTGTCCAACCCACTTTGATCATGCCACGTTTATCATCAGTTGCCGAATTATCACGACGTCCATGAGTACCCGCAGCTGCATTATTTTCATCAGCACCAGGAATTGGCGTAAAGCGTTGTTTTAATTGACTACCACTGATTTGAATAAAGCCTAGATCATTGCGTGCTCCTAAACGGGCACTCATGTTATGGGCATAATCAGCACCACGAGCAAAACCTTGAGAATAAGCAATGCTTCCTTCTAATGGTTTTTTAGGCGTCGCCGTAGTGATATTAATTGCACCACCCATTAAGTTAGGGCCTTGTAGTAATGAGGTATAACCTTTGTTAACTTCAATACTGGCTAGATCGTTAGTGGTAAAACGCGCTAAGTCTAAGTTGCCATCATAAGGAACATACGTTGGAATACCATCAAAGAATACAGGTACTTGGCGGCTATCAAAGCCACGTACTTTAATGGTGTATTCATTACGATTGCCAGATTTTTGCATAACAACACCGGGTAATGTTGCAATGGCTTGTGCCGCATTCACTTTATTTTGTTCAAGCATCTGCTCTTGTGTTAACACGTCTGGGTTTGCCGCGATAGGACTACTCCAAACGGTTAATAAATCAGGCGTTGATTGCCCATAAGTGGTGTCAGCAAGTGCAATACTAGGCAGTAGAGCAAGAGATAAACAGTAGCATAGAGGTTTTAATTTCATCATTCCAATCTCAATTTACAATCTATATATAATCTTTTATATAACGATATGTGTAAAAATAAATGAATAAATTGAGTACTAACAAAGTGTTAGTACTCGGTCTTGTTATAAAATAAAGCAACAGACTCAAACAAAAGATGTTTAGCAAAGATGTTCCTCTATGCCACTACAACTATTCCCTTGTTATAACTTCTTTTACATTGAGTTGATGTTGTCTCTATTTATTGTTGATTAAATATGTAAATACTCACTTACAAATAAATTGCTGTTTTTATTTAATCTTTTGGATAAAGGCGAACTTTAATATCTGTCGGTGATGCATAATAAGGCGCAGACGTTACCATTAAGGTAATGCCTGTTTGTGCATATTTCTCGATAGTATTGAGGTTAATACCGCCAGCTACAGATAAGTGACAATGAGGTGCAATTTGAGGCGCTTCTTGTTGTAACAGTGAGATATCTTCAGTTGAGAATTTATCGAGCTGTAAAATATCAGGCTGTGCTTTTAACGCTTCTCTTGCTTGTTCAATATCGTCAGCTTCTACAACAATGCATTTTTCAGGCGCCGCTTGGCGTAACAGCTTAATGTGTTGTGCCCAATTATCAGGCTCTGATAAAAATCGACGATGATTAGCAAAGAGTAAAATAGTTTCAGAGCAACCTTGGCGATGAATAACACCACCACCTGCAAGTACCGCTTGAGTTGCTAGTAACTTTGTATTAGGGATATTTTTACGTGTACACGCAATTTGCCCTTTAGGTTGATAACGGTGATAGATTTCTAGCATTCTTGCCATATAGTCACTCACGCCACAACTCCACTCAAGCACGTTTTGCACAACTTTCCAGCCTTGGTGTAGTGCATCAGCACGGCCTTCGGCGGTGATTAAGCAATCGCCTTTATCGGCAAAATCACCATCTTGTAGATGTGCTGTTACTACCAATCCTAGTTTTTCTAGTAAACGACAACCTAGTGTGATCCCACTGACACAACCGGGTTCACGACGTGTAAATGTCATTATACCTAGCTGATCACTAATATTGAGTGCCCGACTGGTGAGATCGCCATATTGGATATCTTCCATCAATAAATTATCAAGAAAGGCATCAGGATAATAAATCATAGGTTTAACTCGCTTTCAGGAACGACATCCCAAGAAACCATTGCCCAATCACGAGTTGGTGAAATCAGTGAAACTCCTTTTTCAATACTTTCATGATAGTAATTAGTTAGACGTACAATTTCGTCCTTGCTTAAAGGCCCTACGGAGAAATTAATGCCTTCAATAAATTGCTCGAGGCTATTGAAATTACTCTGGCAATTACGGCTACGGATATAATCTACTTTAGGGTGAATACCCATTTGGTTTAGCATATTCACAGCATAAATGTACGTTGGGAGCGTAGGAACCTCACGACCCAATAAGCGAATAATACGTTGGTCAACGAAGGTTGGAGAAACCGTGTGAGTAGTATAAACACGTAATTTAGCTTGGCGATTCAGTTTTAAGAGTGCGGCTTGTAAATCCATCACTAATGTTGAGCGTGAAGCAACGGCGATATCACATTGAGGAAGTTGGTCCCAGCTATCTTCCCATGAGCAAGTGATAAATTCAGCGTGGTTGATACCTGCTTGCTCAGCTCTGCGTTTAGCAACAGCTAACATACCTGTACTGTAATCAATCCCAATGGTTTTTTTGAATTTATCTGCCACATGAATGCTGATAGAGCCGGGGCCACAACCCACATCTAATAGGGTTTCAGCACCCGTAAAATCCATCATTTCACGAAATTTTATTAAATAAGGATCATTAGGGTTGGCACAAGTTTCTGCCATTTTTTCAGCACGTTTATCCCAATGTTCAGGCTCTTTTTTGGTTCTTTCAGCCTGTACCATGTGGTTTTTATAAAGTTCAGCAAAATCTGTGGTTTCAATAGTGTTCATATTCTTGCCTATAGTCATTTTTATTATCAGAGTAGGCGTGAAAATGCGCCTGAATATCTGTTGGTTGTACACCATAAAGGTGCGCTAAATTATCGGGTGTCAGCAAAACTTCAGGGCTGTTTTGCAAAACAGGGGTATGCGGTGTCAGTAAAATAACATCATCCGCCAAAGAGGCAGCATGTTGAGGGTGATGTGTAGACATAAAAACGCTGATCCCTAAAGCTTTTAGTGCCTTAACTTGGGTAAGCAGTTTGATTTGATTACCGAAATCAAGGCTTGCAGCAGGTTCATCCATGATCAGCAACTTGGGTTGTTGCACTAAAGCACGAGCAATCAAAACCATCTGTTTTTCACCACCACTTAAAGTATCAAAAGTTCGGTGAGCAAGATGAGAAAGCGAGAGCAATTCTAAGGTTCCCATTGCCATCGCTTTATCTTGCGAGCTAGGCATAGAGAAAAAGGAGAGATGTGCACCTCGCCCCATTACAACCATATCGATGACATTAAAAGAAAAGGGGATATGTGTGGCTTGAGGAACATAGGCAACTACTTTGGCAAGTTCGGTTGGTGACCACTCACTTAATGTTTTTCCCGCAATATTGATCTCACCATCAATACAAGGTATTAGCCCTAATAGTGTTCGCATTAGCGTCGTTTTACCGCAGCCATTGGCACCTAATAAGCAGATGATTTGTCCTTGTTCGATGTGGAATGTAAGATCTCTAATTAAGGTTTTGCCTTTATAACCAATGGTGAGTTGCTTTGCATTAGCAATGATCATCAGCCTTTCCTCGTTCTAAGTAACAACATTAAGAAGAATGGCGCACCAATGGCAGATGTTAAAATGCCTAGTGGAAGTTCAATATTGGCAATTGTGCGAGCCAATGTATCTGTAATTAACAACATTATAGCTCCCACAAGTAAGGAAACAGGAAGTTGTTGGCTAAAGTTAGCGCCCACTAACAATCTTGCGATGTGAGGAACAATTAAGCCTAGCCACCCAATAATACCCGCGATAGAAACCGCACTTGCGGTGATTAGTGTGGCTGACAAAATAAAGACAAGTCGGGTTACTTCGACGTTTAAACCTAATGCTCTGGCTTCTTCATCAGATAAACTGAGAATATTCATACGCCAGCGTAATAAAATGAGTGGAATAAAACCAACTAACATTAAAGGTGCGACAGAAACTAAATCAGAAGCAGTAATGGTCGAAAGCCCGCCTAAGAGCCAAAAGGTAATGGAAGGCAATTGAGTATAAGGATCAGCAAGAATTTTCATTAATGAGATTGCTGAGCCACATAATGCACTAATAGCAATACCAACCAACACAAGGGAAAGCACCGGATCGTGTTGTTTCGCAAGCCTCGCAATAAAGTAGACTAGGGCCACTGTTGTTAAGCCGCCAGCAAAGGCAAAAAGCTGGATCGACAACATGGATTGCCCAAGAAAAATACCGAATACAGCACCCACTCCAGCACCTGATGAAACGCCGAGAATATCGGGTGATACCAAAGGATTACGGAACATGCCTTGATAAGCTGCTCCAGCAATCGCAAGTCCTCCACCAATTAAAATTGCCGCCAGAACGCGGGGAAATCTTATTTGCCAGAAGACAGTTTCAGTGCGGTTATACTCTATATTGCCCGTTAATTTATTACTTACCAGTGTCCACAGCTCGTTACCAGTAAGTGAATACTTACCACTAGTAATCGCAATTAACGTAACGATGGAGAATAATGCAAATAAAAGCGTGATGCGTACGGATTGACTCATGAATACCCCAGCAATTGCTGACATAGTTCAGCACTTAATTGCGTATGATAAAAATGAGCAAAGTAATTTTGCAGATCTTGAGCGACTTGTTTTTCTATTCGAGCGTCAAAATGGCTTTGTAAGCGACGCATTCCCATTAAACGGTTGATCCCCGGAGGACCATCTAACCAACCAAATGGTAAGCCTTTAAACAGTAGCACTTTGTTGTTTTTAACGGCTTGAATACTTTTCCATACAGAGTCTTGCATAATTTGCTGATAGGCATTTTCATCTTGTGTGATGATAATTTCAGGATCCCACATCAGAAGCTGCTCTGGTGAAACATCCGTTAATCCAGTGAAATTCGGAATATCTACTACGTTTTCAAAGCCTAATGTTTCAATCGCTTCGGTATGGATAGAGTTTCTTGCACCTGTTTGTAACCCTTTTGCACCACGCGCAAGGTAAAAACGAGGGTTTGTTTTTTGTGTAGAAGCAAATAAGGCAGCATCACTAAGATATTGCTCTGCAATAAGCGCTAATGTTTCTGCTCTTTCTGTAACACCTAATAAAGCACCTGTTTGGCGTAACTGAGCTGGACTATCTTTTAATGTGCCATCAATTAACACATAAGGTACACCCGTTTGATCAGAAACACGTTTCGCTAATGAACGATAGGTTTCATCGACATTGCCACTATCAATAATGAGATCTGGCTCTAACGTCAGTAAAGCTTCTAAAGAGAGTGTACTTCCTCGTCCTGATAAGCGCCCTAAACGCGGTAATTTACGTAGTTCATCTGAAAACAAAGGGCTTTTTTCTAAATTAAGTGAAGAAAAACCCAATAATTTTTCAGGCGCTAATGCAAGTAACAATTGATCAGTAGGAGGCCCTGCACTTATTACGCGATGGATCGCGGTTGATGCTGGAACATGACCGAATTGTGCTGCAATACGTGAGGTTATTGCTGCTCTTACAGAATGCGGAAGCGCTGATAATGTCGCAATTGTTGTGAGGTAAGTTAGAAATTGTCGTCTACGGATCGCCATAAGTTCACACTGTTTATTGTTTTATATTGGTATCGTTGTTTCATTTATTATATAGCGATGAATACTATATTTCCTTTGGCTTAAGTCAAGGGATCATCAGTCAAAATCAAATCTAAGTACACATCTGAAAAACTTTATTCGAAATAGTGTATAACCTAGGGCTATAATCAGCGTTCTTGGAAAATTAAAGCGCGTATTAATACGAGTGTTTTTGGATAGTTGCGATATAAAATGAAGAAAAAACGCCCCTCATTACAGGATGTCGCTTCACGAGTTGGTGTTACCAAAATGACAGTGAGTCGTTTTTTGCGTAATCCCGAACAAGTCTCTGAAGCTTTACGAGAAAAAATTGCGCGCGAATTAGATAGCCTCAATTATATTCCTAATCGTGCCCCTGATATTTTATCGAATTCAACCAGTCATGCGATTGGGGTATTGCTGCCTTCTTTAACTAACCAAGTTTTTGCTGAAGTTATTCGTGGCATTGAATCAGTGACCGATAAATACGGTTATCAAACCATGTTAGCGCACTACGGATATCGTGCTGAAAAAGAAGAAGAACGCCTACTTTCATTACTCTCTTATAATATCGATGGGCTTATTCTCGCTGAAAGAACGCACACACCAAAGACAATGAAAATGTTAGAAACTGCGGGCATTCCTGTGGTAGAAATCATGGATAGCGTTTCGCCTTGTTTTGACTCGGCAGTAGGATTAGATAACGTTGACGCTTCAGAACAGATGGTCAATGAGATGCTCAAACGTGGATGCAAACGGGTTATCTATCTTGGTGCTAGACAGGACGAAAGAACCTTAATGCGTTTACAAGGTTATGAAAACGCAATGCAAAATGCGGGTTTACCTATTGGCAATGTGATGACACCAAAAAGCTCATCTTATTCGTTAGGGGCTGAATTATTACATGCTGCACGTAAGCAATATCCTGATTTAGACGGACTTTATTGTACCAATGACGATATTGCAATTGGTGCCATTTTTGAGTGTCAACGTTTAGGCATTTCTGTGCCGGAGGATATTGCGATATCGGGTTTCCACGGGCACGATGTTGGACAAGTGATGACGCCTCGTTTGGCGAGTATCTTTACCCCTCGTGATGAAATGGGGCAACAAGCTGCTGATTTATTGCTTAAGCGAATGAAAGGCAAAATTGCTCGAGGCCAAGTGATTGATGTTGGTTTCCGCATTATTACGGGTGAAAGTATATAATTAATTAACTTGCTGATAATTTTAGAAAATAATATTTTTTGAAGCCCTATTGTTATGTTTGTAACAGTAGGGTTTTTTATTGAAAAGTCTTCTCTCTTTCAGTGTTATTACTCGTAATTTGACTGTGAATAAAAAAGATGTTGGTCAGATATTTTGTTGTCATTTTGTAGATCATCTTACTTTCATTTGAGAGTCGCTTCACATTTTCACTTCTTAGTTGATCTTCGTTGTTGTATTTACCTTGCCACTTCGGATATGTTACCCGTAACAGTTACGGGTAACATTACAAAAAAGACTTAATATCTGCCTTAAAGGAGCATTCTATGAACGATACCCAATCCCTACACCATGTTTTCATCTTAATGGGGGTATCAGGCAGCGGTAAATCTGCGGTCGCAAGTGGTGTAGCACAACGTACAGGTGCTGCATTTTTGGACGGTGATTTCCTCCATCCTCGCTCAAATATTACTAAAATGGCATCTGGCCATGCTTTAAATGATGAAGATCGTAAACCTTGGCTACAAGCATTAAATGATGCCGCATTTGCAATGCAAAGAACCAATAGTGTTTCGTTAATTGTTTGTTCTGCATTGAAAAAACAGTATCGCGATATGTTAAGAGACGGCAATCAATGCCTGCACTTTTTATATTTAAAAGGTGACTATGCGCTGATTGAAAGTCGTTTAAAAGCGCGTAAAGGACACTTCTTTAAACCTCAAATGTTAGTGACACAATTTGAAACCCTAGAAGAGCCAACAACAGCTGAAAACGATGTGTATGAAATTGATATTTCAATGCCACTTGATGATGTGATTGAAAGTGTAATTAATAAGATAAATTCAGTCACTCAAGGGACTTTTGAAGGGGAAATGGTATGAGTACATTAACACTTGTGCTAACGGCAGTTGGCTCTGTTTTATTACTGCTCTTTTTTGTTATGTATGCACGTTTACATGCTTTTATTGCATTAATGATTGTTGCCATTGGTGCGGGTATTTTCTCAGGCATGCCTTTGGAAAAAATCACACAAACCATGCAAAACGGAATGGGAGGTACTTTAGGTTTCCTCTCTATTGTCGTCGCACTGGGAGCAATGTTTGGTAAGGTGCTACATGAAACAGGGGCATTAGACCAAATCGCAGTACGATTATTAAAATATTTTGGTGAGAAACGTGCCAACTACGCATTAGGTATCGCAGGTTTAATTTGTGCTCTACCTCTGTTCTTTGATGTAGCCGTTGTTTTATTAATTGGTGTTGTATTTGCTGTTGCTCGCCGTACAGGTGGCAATGTAGTGAAAATGGCAATCCCTTTATTTGCGGGTGTTGCAGGTGCTGCAGCCTTCTTATTACCGGGGCCAACACCGATGTTGTTAGCTGACCAGATGAACGCAGATTTTGGTTGGATGATCTTAATTGGTCTGTGTGCGGCTATTCCGGGAATGTTATTAGCAGGTCCTATCTTTGGTAACTTTATCAGCCGTTACGTTACCTTAGATTTACCAAAAGATTTGTCTGAACCAAGTTTAGGTCAGAACAAAATGCCTTCCTTTGGTTTCAGCCTTGCATTGGTGTTATTACCTTTAGTGTTAGTGGGATGCAAAACTATTGGTGCGCGTTTCGTTGAGAAAGGTTCAGAGCTGTATAACATTCTTGAATTTGTTGGTCATCCATTTATCGCTATTCTTGTCGCGTGTTTAGTGGCTATTTACGGCTTAGCAATCCGCCGTGGTATGAGTAAAGAAAAAGTGATGGAGATTTGTTCTGCTGCAATCCAACCCGCAGGGATCATTTTACTGGTAACAGGTGCTGGCGGTGTCTTTAAACAAGTGCTGGTAGATTCTGGTGTCGGCCCTGCATTGGGTAATGCTTTAATTGGTGCCGGTATGCCAATTGCAGTCGCATGTTTTATTTTGGCTGGTGCAGTGCGTGTTATTCAAGGTTCAGCAACAGTTGCTTGTTTAACTGCTGTCGGTTTAGTTTTGCCTGTTATCAATGAGCTGGGTTACAGCGGTGCTCAAATGGCTGCATTATCAATCTGTATTGCGGGTGGCTCTATTATTCTTAGCCACGTTAATGACTCTGGTTTCTGGCTATTTGGTAAATTTACAGGTGCAACAGAAGCTCAAACCTTAAAAACATGGTCATTAATGGAAACTATTCTTGGCACAACAGGTGCTGTGATCGGTATGATTTTCTTCACATTCCTTTGATATCTAATCTTTATTTTTCATATTATTAGCGCGTCCTTTGACGCGCTTTTTTCATTGCTATAAATGACTATCAAATATGACAGAAAATACCTTGTGTCTCATTAACCTATAGGTTTCTTTATTCGGTGGGCATATTGGGGTTGTCATATTATGGTTGACTATAATTCGCTTTTTATTAAACACACAGATTGTAATATTCACACAATCACACTTATACGTGATTCGATTTTAGCATCAAGCAATAAGCTACAAGATAAGCTTAATTTGCTCGATGAGATGGAACATCTATTTAGCAAGATGCTGGATAATTCCCGCTTATTAACTCAATTTTTAAATGAGGTTGATACCCATTTTACGCATAGCCGAGAAGAGATAGAAAATTTCTCTAGTTGGTTAAAAAAGATTAAAGAGAGCGCCAGCAATATCGATAGGCTTTCCAGTCAGGCGAATCTTTTATCGATAAATTCAGCGATTGAAGCAGGGCATATAGGGCGAGAAGGCGCGGGATTTTCAGTTTTAGCTCAAGAGATGAAAAAGTTGTCATTAGAAATCCAGAAACAAGCTTCTTCTATTGCCAGCATAAATAATAATTTAGGTGCTCGTTTTATTCCTGTTAAAGAAACGACAGAAAAAAACCAAGAACAGGTTCAACAAATCAAAATACAGGTAGAAGAAGGACATCAAAATTTAACGTCATTGTCAGAACAAGTGAGCGAGCTTAAACATATTTTTACTTTTATTTCGATGCAACAGTTTTTTAATACCGTCAAACTCGATCATGTTTTATGGAAAGAATCTATTTATATTCATTTATTAAATAATGATGATGAGCACTGTGTTAATCAACACACTGAATGCCGATTAGGGAAATGGTATTATCAAGGTGATGGTCGGAAATTTGCTGGTACAGAGGCTTTTCGTCGTTTAGAAGAGCCACATAAATTAGTACATGAATGTGGGCGTTTAGCGCTAAGTGCTAATATAAACGGTGATCAAGAAGCGGTAACTCAATATATAGAGCGAATGGAACAGGCCAGTGTCGATGTTATCAAGTATGTAGATGTTTTATTAAACTCAGTGAGTTACTAATTAGCTAAATAAAAACCAGAAATGCAAAAAGGAGCTTATCGCTCCTTTTTGTGTATTGAAAAGAGAGAACTAGCCTTTGTTCATTAATGTGTTCAATTGGCTATAAAGTGTGTTGGCACTGCTTTCATAACCTTCACGAGAAAGATGAACACCATCAGGTCTTGCTAAATCATACAATGCCCACGCTTTTATAGAGCACTCTCCACCCATATAGTCACGCCAATCCCAGAACAGCGTTTTCTCTTGTTGGGCAACTTCCTTTTGAATTCTGACTATATCACTTAGCCATTGAGGCTGTTGTGAACGGCAGTCAGGGGCTTCTTTATTTTTGATTGAGTCAGACGGCCCAATTAATAAAATAGCGCTATTAGGGGCTTGCTGGCGAATTTGGCGAATTTTATCTGTAAGTTGCTGGCGATAAGCATTTAAATCGAAAGTATCATTAAAGGCTTCGTTTGTACCATAAGCCAAAATAACCATATCAGGATGTAATTGTCCTAACGTCTCAGTCCACTGCGCACCCCATCTATCCATCATATTAATAGTGGCTCCATTAATACCTAATGAGGAAAGCATAACACCGGGCTGTTGATTGGTGATCAACCAACCGCCTAATTTAACTGGCTGGTTTTTGCTAACTGTAATGCTGACGGGGAATGTCATGGCTGTTGGATCCGAAAATTGCCATTTACCTTGTGTTTGCGATAGTGAAAGAACTTTACTTGTCGATGACTGTACATTCACTTGCACTGTCGTTGGTGTTTTATAAAGTGCTTGTAATTGATAGCGTTGCTGAGTTACTGGGTTTTCAGATAACTGCAATTTTGCCCATTTAGCTTGAGGTTCACTAATAAAACCTCCTAATGGGAAATCAGGATCGCTATCTTTCCTGCTTGAAAGCAGTGCCCAAGCTTTTTTGTCACTTTGGTATTGTACGTTCGCAATACGCTGGCCTGCGATATTCGTCGGAGGGATAAAACCAATACCGCCATTACCATAGTCAGCCTGAAAACGTTCACGCAACTTACCACTGAAAAAATCAGCCGCAGTATGAGAATCCCCTAACTGAACGATATGCACAGTTTGGCGACCTTGCTGTAATTTCTTAACAAAGCCCGCAAAATGGGGATCATGGTAGTTATAAAGCTGTCTTGAACCATCAGCAGGTAATACTGTGGGTGTTGGGAGCTTTACTGTTTTTTCAGTGTCTTGGTTACAAGCAACTAAGAGCGAAACTAAAGTCAGTATGATTGAGCTACTGACTAAAGTTTTACGCTCAAGGATGTGCGTTATTTGTTTCATTTACAATAACCGTGTTTTTATCTTTTACATCATCGACTGCATTATCTTCTTTAATTTCTTCTTGAAGATGAATACGTGAGAATACGTGTTGAGCAATAATTTGCTGACCTTTTAAGCTAAAATGAATGCCATCACCGGCTCTTAACTTAACACGACTGCTGCCATCACCCATATAATCAGAATAAATATCTTTTTCATATTTAAACATATCATTGACGGAAAGGTAAATTTCGCCCATCTTCTCAGCTTCTTCACGGTAAAGTTTATCAAGATATGCCATACCTTCAGATAACTTCTGTTTACGCATATTAGGAGGCCCAACCCAAATCACCGTGACATTATTCTGTCTCGCATTTTCTATAATGCCTGCAATACGTGATCGGTAGGTAGATTCCCATGCTTCACTGGCAAATTTTAAGTAGCGTCCTCCGCCATCAGGCGGCATATCCCAAGGATCATTAGGGCCTAAAAAGACCACTAATAATTTGATGGAGTCGTCACTGGCTAAACGTGTCGCAATGGTTTGTGGCCAATTGAAAAAGCGTGGATAAGCAAGTCCTGTACTTTGTTTACTTAAATCGATACTGCTGATGTTGTAATCCGTTTGCAGTTGACGTTTAAGTAAAGGGGCAACACCTTGCATCATTGAATCGCCTGCAAATAACACTTTATCTTCTGGTGATAAGATAATTTCTGTTTTTGGGACGATAGGTTTTAAGGCTTCTAATGCCGCATCAGAGACGTCAGTAACAGAATGGTAAGGTAATCCACCCATTGCTTGTTTGCGCTCTAATAATTGAGGAAAGCGTTGCGTTAATTGAGTCGCTGGGCGTGTGTATCCATTAAAGAAGTGTAAGCCAACAGCAAAGCCTTCAGGAAGCTGCTCAGGGGCTGAGGTTTGCACTATTGGTTTAGCCTGATTATCAGGATGATTAACTTGTAGGTAATCTCCATAGCTTTCTACCGCAACGAATACGCCATCACGCAGTTGTCCACCCACTTGCCAAGCATAATAGTGAGAAAGCCCAGACCAAGGTGCAGGGCGATGATATTGTTGTTGCCAAAAACGCTCTAGTGATGTTTGGTTTAGCCAAATCAGAAAGAGGGTGCTGAATAGCACCATTAAGGCAACTTTTGCTGTCTTTTTTAAGTTTGAGCAGAAATCAAAAGCTGGCATAAATAAATCCTGGCACCCCATCTGGAGACAACATGAAAATAATCGTGAGGATCAACGCAAGTGGTAGTGGATAAACATACCACGGCACTCTTTTTTCAAGACGAGCCACAATATCCCTTAATGTAACAAAACAAGGGTAAAGTAAGAAAAGTCCCCAGAACATAAAGAGGGTTAAGCCTTCAGCTTGTAATGACGCCCAAGCACCTACACTAAAGAGTTGCTGTATTAAAACTAAAGCATCTCCCACGGTTTGGCTGCGGAAAAATATCCAAGCAAAGCAAACAAAGTGGAATGTGATTATCCATGACAACAACATATTTAATGACGATAAAGCACTTGGTGGGGCATTTTTCTTCGCTGGGAGAAGACGGTGTTTAATATTTAATAACACGACTCCAATCCCGTGAATAGCCCCCCAAATAATAAAGGTCATAGCAGCACCATGCCATAATCCAGAAATAACCATCGCGGCAAAGGCATTAAAGTTTTGTCTCATCACCCCTTTACGATTCCCCCCTAAAGGAATATAGACGTAATCACGAATAAAGGTAGATAAACTGATGTGCCAGCGACGCCAGAAATCAGCTAAGTTTATCGCTAAATAAGGCGCATTAAAGTTGCGAGGGACAACAAAGCCCAGCAATAAGGCAATACCTGTAACCAGATTAGTGTAACCAGAGAAATTGAAATAGATATGCCATGCATAGGCATAAATCGCCGTCAGCACTTGTCCGCTTTGCGCTAAATCGGGCGCATTAAATACCGGATCAACATAGTTTGTTGAGAACCAACCACTTAACCAAAAGAGTTTTGCGATAGCTAAAACAATCAGCATTATCGCCCCTTTATAATCAATGATTTTTCGTGTTGGAGCCTGAATTTGTGGAAGAAACTCTTTAGCGCGATTAATTGGCCCCGCGACTATGCTTGGGAAAAAGCATAAATAAAGAACGACATCCAAAAACGGTGCTTTAGGGATCTCTTTTCGGCAAACAGAAACCACATAACTTACCGAATGGAAAATATAGAAAGAGAGTCCTAATGGCGCAAGCAACTCAATAAGAGGCAGCTCAATACTGAGTCCCCATTGTTGGAATGCTTGTGTCAGCGTTTCTTGGAAGAATGAGTAATATTTAAAGGCAGTAAAATAGATCGCAACTAATAATCCTAATAGCCAGTATATAATTTTAGAGGATGTGTACTTAGTTAATATATTCGCCAGTAAATAAATAAAGAGAGTATAACTTAATAAGATAATCGCAGGACGATAATCCGCATAAAAGAGAAAAGCATAACTTACTGTTATCAGTAGGATATTTTGGATCTTAACGTGCTTTTGGAAGAGCCAGTATAGAACAAAAAAACTAACAAAGGCTCCGAGAAACTCGAATGAAAAAAAATTCATAAAGGGCTCTAAGGGTGTGATTTAAAAGTCATACCAAACGTGTTACCCCATATATTATGAATTCTAAGCAGGCTTTCAATCAAAAGATTATCTTGTGATAAATAAAAGCCACTTTTCTCTAGAAAGAAAAGTGGCTTTTTGTCAGATGAAAGCCTGCAAAGGCTTAACTATCTTGTTTCGACTGCAACTGAACTTGGGTGATCAGCTTTTTATTTGAGTCGAACATTTCGGTCAGATAATCGTTATAACTTGAACCCAATTCTGAGTAACCTTTCAAGTCAGTGATTAACTGGCGAGAGTCGAGTTGTTGCTGCGTCATTCTTTGCTGTGCTCTTGAGGAGCGCAATGAATTATAGGCGCGGTGCGTATTAAGATTACGCATATAAGCAATCACTGAGCCTTCAATATCAGGGTAGGCTGCATAGCCTTTGGTTTTCCCTGGAACGTTATTGCAAGACTGACTCCCACATCGCATACCGAATAGATTATTATTTTGTTGTGCCAACTTCGATGTTCCCCAGCCTGATTCCGTTGCAGCTTGCGTTGCGACAAAGTGTGTCGGAATAATATCAACGCGAGTCAGTAACGAATCCCAATTTACTTTTTTAGGGCTGGTACATGTGACGCCATAGTATTGACAGATTTCACGCAGTTTTTTTAAATCTGCGCTGCCCCAGTGCTGGGCTTTACGTTGAGCGGTTAACCACTCACGATCTCTCAAAATCTTATTATTAACATTGTCAATAATAGGAACTATGACATTTAAAAACGCTTTCTTACGCTGTGTTCCCGAAGGGTATCTTTTCAAATCTGGCAACGGTGTTGACGTGCTTTTGAAAGAATACGCCTGCAGTATCTGGGAACTGCTGGTACTGGTTGAAGCAAAACTTACACCAGTAAATAGTAGTGAAATCAAGAAAGCGAAGACGGCACTTGTCCTCATCAATTGAGAGGGCATTGCTTCTCCTCGTTTAACTGGATAAAAATCGAACGAATACTAGCAAATTACTTTTTTCATAGCTACAAAATATCGCCTCACATTAGGATAACTACGAGTGATTTGTTAAATAAATGTATAAGGTTTACTGGAAAGCCACGTTTTATAATCGCTTTTCTCCTTTAACAAAAAATGCTTTTTTGACGTAAACTTAAATTTATCTTATGTAAAAAGGTATGAATTAACCTAAATTTAGTAAAATTAAGCGTTTTTAATGTGTCAATTTTGTTTGTTATTTAGTCATTTTTTGTTGTTTTTGGTCTAGTTTTATTATCAATTTCACGCGCTTTTTCTGTTAAATCAGTAAAATCCGCTTCACTCCAGTAGGTTTTAGGATGCGGTAAATTTCCCATTTCCTTTGTTGACCAAAGCTGAAATTCTGCTAATTGTTCTAAAACGTAACCAGAATAAGCACTAGGTAAAGTGAGGTAGTGAGGGGGCGTTATTTCCTCGAAAGGTAACACTGGATACCGTTGGTCTGAGATATGATAATCACGCAATAAAACTAAGAATTTATCAGGTACACGTTGCTGACTATCCCACCATTGCCCATCAATCACATCAAACCATTGTTGCGTTAATTGGCGAGGTTGAGCCTCTAATTGGTAGAGCGCAGAGGGAATAATACCTTGCATTGATTGATTATATTGTTCAAGGCTGGTGGCATGACCCTTTAAGATAAGCGTAAGAGAAAGCCTTGCCCCAATTAAGTTGGAATAGAGATCTTCGGGTGAAAAGGCAGAAATACCTTCTGAAAAGCCTGGTACAGAGCGAAAACCATACCATTGTGCAATTTCATGCCATACCGCAAGGCGATAACCAAGGTGTGCGGCAAGATAGGCACTTAAGGTGTAACGCTCTAATTCGTTTTTAGGTGGCGTGAATGCGTTAAAGTGGATTTTACGTTGTGCCAACTCATCACTTAGCGTTAGCGTCCACTCTTGCCCTAATTTTGGGTAGATATGGCTAAAAAGATAATAAGTATAATCCGCCGTATCACGAATATGGGCGATATCAAGAAATCCGCCTTTATGAGAATAAATTAAGCCAGATTTTTCGCTTCCTAAACCCAATACTGCCCCTGTACCTAACCAAAAACTGTCATTGTAACGGTGATTGCCTAATGCAGAGGCCTCAACAACATTATCAATACGATAGAAAGGAATAGGAATTTCAAACGCTTTTACTTTTAAGTCGTAACCAAAGGCACAACACGGTCTTAAACCATTGGGTGCGGTTAACGGTTCGGGAGTTTGCCAAAGTTGTGTTGCTTCTTCGTGGGTAACACTATCAAGATTGGCGTGCAGAGATTTAACAGGTATGACTTGAGTGCAGCCTGCAATAAATAAGAAGAAGACAATGGTGTTGATAAAAAGAAACCGCTTAAACATCAAAATGCTTCACCTACTTGAAAATAGAATCCTGTACTTTCTTTACCTATACCAAAATCGAGGCGTACATTCATACGGGGTTTAAATTCAAATCGATAACCCACACCGACACTCGGTAGCCAATGACCTTTACCTAAATCACGCGCTTGGTCGCTTAACGTACCACCACCAACCCAAAGTGCAATGCCATGACGCCAATCGAGTTTCTGGCGGTACTCTAATTGAGTTGAAAATACGTGGTTATCTTGATATCGCCCTTCGTAATAGCCTCGCATTTGCTGTCCATTACTTAGTTTAGACAATTGGCTCCAAGGCACATCACCTGATGTGAAACGGGCATAATTATCAAATGCTAATACCGAATTATCACTTAAGGGATAATAGTAGTTATATTGTATCTGCGTCGCATTAAAGCGGTTATTACTGCCCGTATCTGGTGAATAATGGGTATAACTGATATCAAAAGCCTGACCTTGATAAGCATTCGGTAAGAAATCGCGACTATCGTAAGTAAAGCGAGCCGTTATTCCCGAGCTGGTTGAACGTAAAGGTAAATCATGTGCATTCATATAGTCTTTAAAGGGATAGTCGGGAGCGGCAGCTTGTAGATTGGAGTAATCCCACCCTAATCCTATATAGGTGTTTTTGGTAATTTGACGCAATAACGTGGGGGTTAGACGCAATTCTTGAGAGCGAAATTCGCCGAAATGATCTTTTACACGCCCTTCGTGATAACCCTTTCCCCAATAATTAGTGGGGACATTATTTAGTGTTCCAGTGAGATAAAAGCGCCATGTATCATCAGCCAGATAAGTGTAGTTGCTAAAGGTCATACCGAAAGCACCAGTTGATGAACCAAAGCCACTTAACGAAAGAGACGAGATTTTGCTATCAGGGCGACTATCCGCTTGATAAAGACCAACAAGGGCGATACCTACACCCAATTCTAGCTCTGGTGTATAAAATGGGCCTGGTAATACGCCCCAGTCGATAGTTTTACTGCGGTCGAAGTTATTTTCTCCCCCTAATCCAACTAGCCATTGGTCTATTTGTTGTCTATCGGGAAAGAGTTGAGCTTGTGCTGTATGCGAAATAAATAGGCTGGCAAATGCCAGCCCAAAAATAAAGAGGTATTTAACCATTAAAAACGGAACTCACCTGAAACAAAGAAGCTATTACGGTTGTTGAAACCAAGCTCAGTGATCACATTAAAATTACGAGTCACTTCTAAACGCGCACCTACAGTTTGGTTCCATTTATGAGCAAGATGTTGTTCAACGTCAAATTTCATTCCGTCAAAACCAAACATACCCATTAAATCAGTAAATTCATCAGGCATATTGAGTTTACTAACATCACCTTTAAAGCGTTGGGTAATATCTTGATACATCGCACCAGTCCAGACTTGCAGTTTAGTATTACCTTGACCCGCAATTAATGGCTCAAAAACAAATTCATAACCCACACGAGGTGAAATCACTAATGCTTTAATATCACCGTCTAAGATATCTAGATTTGTTTTGGTATAGTTTAAGTCAAAAGTACCAAAGAATTGGTTATAACCACCCGCTAAAGTAAAACCGGCACCATAAGTATTACCTTTAAAATCTAAGGTAAAAGGCGTATTTTCATAATTAGGTGTGCCTGCTATATAAACAGCATTAATGTTAGTTTTGGATTTACCTTTAGTTCTACCATAGAGTCCGTAAACATTTAAAAATGGAAATACCCAGCTATCGAGTTTTAACATATGAGTTTCACTTTTTTCTCGAGTGTGACCAGCATCAACTTTAATAATCCCGAGCAATTGGTTTTTTAAAGGATCATCTATATGAAACCCAATCTTATCCACAATAATATCTTGGCGTAGATTCATATAGCTATAGCTGGCACCAAAAGGCTCTGGAATATCATAACCGCGGGCACGAGCTTCATCGCCCCAAATGGGTAAAACACGAGATTGGCTTGCTGGGGTACGAGTATCTAATGAACCTTCATTATTTAAAGCAGTACCACCGGATTGGCTAACACTTAAAGAAAGCATTGGGCGATCGCTATCCGCGTAAGAAAAGCCAGTCGCAAGAAGAGAGGTGGTTAATACCACCTTATTTAAATTGGAAAAGTTCATACATAACCCACAGAAAATTAAAAAAGTAAGTAGTAAAAGAATAGTCAGAAATTTTAATCTTTTTCTTATTAATGATCACCAGCTATAAGTGCGATATACAGTAATTGATACTTGCATTTCGCATTATTGTAGTATTATTAAGGGATTATTAAGTAAATACCCCTATTTTCCCTAAGAAAACCTTAATAAAACTAGTCGATTAAAATTATAAAAAAGGAATGATAACTCTTCTTTTAATTATTACTGTTTTATTTCTCTCGATATTACTGATGAAATTAACATCGAAATAAGCTATTTCGGTGATAAACCGTTATGATAATAGTTGCCTTATATGGACTCTTTTAATAAAGGAACGTTATGACTTATCAAGAGCTTTATCAGTACGCTATTTTTATGCTGTCTCGTCGTGATTACAGTACAAACGAATTGCAACGTCGAATTGAACGCCGAATTCGTGAAACTGAGAAAGATTCACCGACGGCTCCCGAATGTTTGCCTCAAGTGATCGAACGTTTACTTGAAAGTCAGTATCTCGATGACAATCGAACTATTTATAGTTTCTTTCGCAGTTATTTAAATAAATCCTATGGGCCGTTACGTATTCGCCAAGAGTTACGCCTAAAAGGATTTCCTAGCGAAATTATTGAACGTGTATTAGAAGAAACAGATACTGATTGGTACGCACTTTGCCAAAATCTTAAAGAGAAAAAATTCGGTACAGCTAAACCCAAAGATTTTAAAGAGAGAGCCAAGCAAATTCGCTATCTACAATATCGTGGATTTACCTCTGATTATATCAATTCGCTGTTTTAATTGATTAACGTAGTGTCATTGCAATATCAGCTATTTTTATCATTATGTAAAATAGATATTCTTGTGTATATAAATCAATCGACTTGATGTTTTTATAGGGGGAGTCAAGCGTAAAAAATAAAATAATAAGATCAAACTCTTTTCTTACGGGGTTATTTTCTTATATATATGATATTTAACTTAAGGTGATATTGTTATTAATAAATACTTATTTTAAATTATTTAGGCAATGGAAAGTGATAATTTTTAATAGGGAAATCTATTTTATGTTTAGTCATTTTTTTCTATTTTTAATTTCTTTATTTTTATTTCTACAATAAATTGTATATCTAATAAATATTAAATTACCGTGTTAGTCTCATTTTAATATTAAAATAAACCGCGATATTGCTCACAAATATAAATAAATGCATGTTTAATTATCTTTTTTTGACTAGTATATATTGTGATTGATGCAATCATTATATTTAAAAACACTTATTAATAATTATGAGGCTTTATTATGAAGAAAAATAAACTTATGGTATTCACTGCAACATTATTACTATCATCAGCGGGTTTTATTTCAACAGCGTCAGCTGATGTGACGTTAAAACATGGCTATATTGATGTCCCTCCGAGCAGAGCTTTTCTTTGTTCAGCAAAAGGGAAAAATTTAAATAAAGATTGTGGTCCAATACAGTATGAACCTCAATCAATTGAAGGGCTAAAAGGCTTTCCTAACGATGGGCCTGCTGATGGTCAAATTGCTAGTGGTGGAAAAGAGGCTTTTTCTGCTTTAAATGAACAAAGTGCTGATCGCTGGCATAAAGTAGCAATGAAAAGTGGAGAAAATACCTTTAAATGGACATTAACCGCTAAACACAGTACAGCTTCATGGCAATTCTTTATTACCAAACCAGAGTGGGATGTAAATAAACCACTGACTCGTGCTGATTTTGATTTAACACCATTTTGCCAACAAGATGATAATGGGAAAATACCAACAGCAACCGTAGAATTAAACTGTAATATACCAGAACGTTCAGGTTATCAGGTTATTTTAGGCGTTTGGAATATTGCCGATACAGGCAATGCATTTTATCAAGTCATTGATGCTGACTTTAAAAAATAATCAATTTAACGTAATAGAAGAAATTATTTAATATCAATAATGGTATTGTACTCAATCTTATTTATTTTAAATTATAAATAGATCATAAATCCGAATTCTAAATTTGGATCAGAGTTAGTGTTTTTTATTAACTAGAAACTATAATCATTTATTATTGTTATTTAATTAATAGCGCCTCTACTCGGGCGCTATTTTTATTATGGGCTTTAGCCAGTTTAAGTCGCGTCAGCGTCTTAAATATAAAACCACCCGCTATGCGGGTGGGTATTAAAGGTTATACCAAGAAAAACACCTTTCCGTTACGATATAGATGTTCAAGCTAATATTCGTAACTTAAATAAGGAAAGGTGTTTATGGGCATTAAAGCACAAAGCTCAGCACATACAAAGTGGCTGTGTAAATACCATATCGTCTTTTCGCCGAAATATAGACGGAAAGTAATTTTTAATAAAATTCGTTCAAGTATAGGTGAAATCCTTCGAGGCCTTTGTAAATATAAAGGTGTAGAAATAATCGAAGGGCACCTTATGCCAGATCATGTTCATATGTTAGTGAGTATTCCACCGAAGATATGCGTATCAAGCTTCATGGGATATTTGAAAGATAAAAGTTCGTTGATGATCTTTGATAGACATGCCAATCTCAAATATAAATTTGGCAACAGAAAGTTTTGGGCGGAAGGGTTCTATGTCACAACAGTTGGACTCAATGAAGCCACAATTCAAAAGTATATCAGAGAGCAAGAAAAGTCGAATTTAATCTCGGATAAATTGAGCAATAAAGAATATGAAAACCCCTTCAAGGGGTAAGCCAAAGTAGCAAAGACACTGAGCTTGAACGAAGAGAAAG
>NZ_JAABNI010000013.1:0-2275 GCF_009915995.1 Proteus sp. G2618
TATAAGTGCATGGGCAACGTTAACTTCAGGGATTGTCGGCGGTTTAATCAGCGATAATAGCACCGGAGTTGCCAATGCCGCCCAAGCCGGGAAAGTGGTGGTTGAGAATAATGCGCTCAGTGATCTTGTTGATGCTCAAGCGGCAGGTAAAACACCTCAGAAAGTCGCTGAGGAACGGGTAAATGCAGAAATAGAGCGTTACAAGAAAGAAAACTGTGCAGGAATGAGCGCAGGTGCCTGCTCAGCTAAAATGGCAGAAGACCGAGACAAATTCTTCAGAGAAGCCACCTCTTTAGGTATTGATTTTGTGCCTGTGGTCGGTGATTTCAAAAGTTTTGCTGAAGCTGATGACTGGATTGATTACACATTAGCTGCGACGGGTACATTACCATTTGCTAAAGTATTCACGAAACCACTGAAAGAAGCCAAATTACTATTAAAAGCGGGGGATCTTGATGGTGCTAATAAGCTTATAAAAGAAGCGAGTGATGCCATACCAACAAAATCGCCTTCTAATCCAACCTCGCAGTCATCCAGTGGTACATGGAAGCCAAGTGATTCGAAAATTAATGCAGGCGAGTATCAAATTTCAAATGGATCACCTAATGCGATAGATAAAGGTAATTTAGCTAATCCGATCACTCAGTCCCGTATAAATGTCCAAAGTGGTGATTCAAAAGCTGGATGGGAGCATGTTATCAAACGTCATTTTTCTGGAAATTCAAATGCTAGCCAATTTACAATTAGTGAATCCGAACTTAAATCATTGTTACAAAATCCAGAGGTAGTAAAGATACCGATAAGTAAGACTCAAACATCATTGAATAAAGCAACAGGTAAGGAAGAAATATTATATCAACGAACAATCATTTTAGATAAACAAATTGGAATTGATAAATTTAGTAATGGTCCTACGAATAAAATGACTATCCTTACTGATAAGCACGGAAATTTAGTTACAGCAACTCCTGGAGTTATAAATTAAACATGAATAATAATGATGAGTTAATAAAGTTTAAAGAAATTGAAAAAGAAATTATCTTACCATTTCTTCAAAAAGAGTTTTCTTTTTTAAATTCCGTAGATATTT
Source organism: Proteus sp. G2618 (assembly GCF_009915995.1). NCBI lineage: Bacteria > Pseudomonadati > Pseudomonadota > Gammaproteobacteria > Enterobacterales > Morganellaceae > Proteus > Proteus sp. G2618. The sequence continues at coordinate 1,091 of NZ_JAABNI010000013.1, forward strand.
TATATCAAGGAATAGATCAATGCGTTGAAATTTATGCTTATTTAGTAAATAAGCAATTTGTAATAGAGTTCGACCTCTCGACTATAGATCATAGTATAACTAAAAATGAAATTTTGACTGTACAAGAGTATGAAAAAAGTCTTCAAGGGAAAGGGCGAGCTAAAAAAGAAGCTCGTGAATTTTTACGAAAATTAATGCATAAAGAAGCATAGCGAATGAACATTGATTAATCATATGTAATTAATTATAAATGGGCTTCCACGACGGAAACCTAGATTCTTCCGTGACCAGTAACGGCGGGGTTTGTCACATAAACGACCGGTAGAGTGACGATTCATAACACAATGATTTTGAGGCTAAATCCAGTCACATAACCCGTAATTTATTCAATGTTATTCAATTGAGGTAGTTTTTAGCTTTGGTGACGAAATTTTCTGGGCTTCCGGCGTAGAATCCCTAAATAATTGTTGTTGAGATATACAATAGATGGAGAAAAACCCGTGATTAAAACTTTTACTAATGCTCAAAGTGGAAATTAAATATGAACGATCAAATTATATACCAAAAAATTGGACAATTGCTTATTGATTCGAGCCCCTCTGATGCTAAAAAAATTATCGTTAGAGCTCAACTTTTTTGTGAAAGAAATGGTTGTACTTATGAATTTGACTATGTAGATAAAAATAATGAATTAAACTGGTATGATCCTGATGGTAAAGCTATAAATGATTTAACTGATATATTAGAAGATTTGAGAAGTTTTTATATTGATAACATAAAATCGGAAAAAAAATCATTTTGGCATGGGTGTGAAATTACTTTAGATCTAGAAACAATGAAAATTAATATAGATTTTAAGTACGAAGATTAAAATAAGATATTCAGAGATTGTAATTTACATCATATACTTTGCCTACTTTTAATGTATTAATTTCCATTTAAAAGTAGGCAAAGTATATGATGGGAAGAAAAGTTTTCAAATATTTTTGATCTGAGTTTATTAAGGAAATTATTACAGGATTATACCAACCAATCAGACTTTGGTACGGGCGGCAAATACACCCGTGCCATCCAAGCCATCACCGTATTTACACAAGGTGTCATGGGCAACAATATTGTTACCGCGATTGCTAATGGTTCCGCCCCTTATCTTGCTAATGAAGTGAAAAACCAAATTCAAGGTAA